>QKMY01000037.1 GCA_003242895.1 Candidatus Margulisiibacteriota bacterium | reverse complement strand
TCTGCTTGTATTTTTGTCTCGGAGATCGACTGGACACCATCAATCTGAATCAGGTGGACAGTTTACCTGAATTACCTGAACAGCTTCATCTGAATCTGCAGTTAACAACTATATAATATTATTAACGGTATAATTATAGCATTCTTCAATTGTTTAATGGATGATATTTGAAAATAATTAAATATCATCTTGATATTTCAGAGAAATTTGAAATAATATAGATTAACTGCCGATACATTAATAACAACAGCACATAAAAAGTTAGGAGAAAAAACCATGTTAGATAAAGATACAATCAATAACGTAGTTCAACAGCTAAAACAATTTAATCCGGAACAGATTCTCATCAGCACAAAAAAAACCTTAAACAACCCAGACATCACGGTAATGATCAAAAAAGACCAAAAAGAATATGTTGTCGAAAATGAACTGACTGAGATAAATAGCGATATATCATTAATTGCTGTAGAAGATTTTATTACTAATGCAGCAAAACGAAGCAGCGCACTAGTAGATTTATATACTTCAGCAACGACAATTTATCCATCTAGCTAATTGAATAGGCACACACTTCTAAATAGCAAATGAGCATTAAATTTATACTATTCACAAATTGCAATCGTTTCAAGACAATCTAGGGTTTTTTCTCACTAAAAATGTAAGCACTCGGGACCAGATATAGAGTTGACCAGGAAATTTACAGGACTTCGATATCTGAAGAACTTAAGCGGACAAACCTTCTTGCTGTTTTTATCTAACCTAACAACCTTTTACCAGTTCTCTATGTTGAAAATACTCATAAATTTTCAGTACCCAGTCCCTTAACATAAAGCTTGTTCTAACAAAATCATTCAATATAGCTCTCTGTGAGAATTATTTATCTCCATTACACTAAACTAAGTTTGCTTAATAATGTTGCTGTTATTGCTATTATCTCTAGCATATTATTCTGATAACAATCACTGATTGCGCCACTAATACCCGGCGGGAAACCATCATCAGTGCACTATTACAATCAGACAAAACTATATTAGCCTGACAATACTCATACATTAGTCACACATTGATTTTATATTATAAATTTATTATTATAATGCGAAAAGAAAAAAAAACAATTAGAGATCTCAATAAATAATTCGTATTCATCAAATGCAGATTCAGATGAAGCTGTTCAGGTAATTCAGGTAAACTGTCCACCTGATTCAGATTGATGGTGTCCAGTCGATCTCCGAGACAAAAATACAAGCAGA
>QKMY01000036.1 GCA_003242895.1 Candidatus Margulisiibacteriota bacterium | reverse complement strand
TCTGCTTGTATTTTTGTCTCGGAGATCGACTGGACACCATCAATCTGAATCAGGTGGACAGTTTACCTGAATTACCTGAACAGCTTCATCTGAATCTGCAATAACCAAACAAGCCCTTAAAAAATATATTAATGCTCATTTCCCGCACCGCTACCAGCGGAAGGAATCAATCCTTAATTGGTTCGTCCGGGTGGTCTGTAACCGTACCGGTTACAGTATCAACGGACAATTACAGGACATTATTAATCACGGCTGCGTCAGCGGCTGTGTCGGAGAAGTTGTCTACACGTCTGATTGTCTCAGCCTCTACCGGAAATATGAAAAATCCATCTGGGATATGGTGGAAGAATTCCGAAATAATACCGGGCAAACGTTAGGTCAGTTCATAGATTCTTTTTGCTCTGCCATCGAAGATGAAGACACGCTCAAAGTTTACCTCTGCTGGTTTGCCGTTGAGCAAATGGCCGGACAGATACTATCGCATTTCGGGGAGGAGTTTTAATCATGGATAACTTCAAAGTTGATTTGTATATCCGGGTATCGACCGAACGACAGGCGAACGAAGGAGACTCGCTGGACGAGCAGGAAAATGAGCTTCGAAAATTCTGTGATTACCGGGGATACAAAATTCATCACGTATTTATTGAGCGGGGAAAATCCGGCGGAAATACTAACAGACCGGAATATCAAAGACTGGTTAAAGATATTCTGGCAAAAAAGGTTAATGCGGTTGTGGTCAAAAAACTTGACCGGTTGTCCCGATCTCTTCTGGACTTTGAAAGTCTCATGAAAACTATGCAGGAAAAAGAGATCGAGTTCATATCCCTAAAAGAAAGTTTCGACACGACAACAGCCATAGGAAAAGCCATGCTCCGGGTGGCTCTGGTTTTTGCCCAGCTTGAACGGGAGCAGACTTCTGAAAGGTTAATTGATGTCATGGAATACCGGGCAAGCCAGGGCATGTATAACGGAGGTCATCGGCCTTTTGGTTATACCAACGTAGACAAACAGATCGCTCCGCACAAACGGGAAAAAGAGATCGTTGTTCTAATGTTTGATAAATATATCGAAACAAAATCAACCATACAGACAGCAAGGTTCCTCAATGATACCGGATACCGTGACCGAGATAGCAAACTCTTTGATAACCGTAAAATATACAGGATTATTCAAAATTCCGTTTACACAGGTAAGATTATTTGGAATGGGAAATTGTATGATGGACTGCACCAGCCGATTATTGCCGAAGCCAAGTTTAACCAAGTCCAGAAAATCATCGAGGAATCAAACTACAAAGTCCGACCGAATCAAGTTCAGGGTCTGCTCAAAAAACTGCTATTCTGTGGTTCCTGCAGTTCTTACATGACACCGAGCCATTCCCTAAACAGAATGAAAAACAAATTCTACTATTACCGTTGCCGTAGTACCTGCAACCCGGAAAAAGGACAGCATAACTGCACAATCAAGAACGCTCCTTTTGCTCTGGTTGATACCCGGGTAAAAGAGATCCTGTTGGAACTATCCCAAGAAACACAATTTAAGCTACTCGAAAACCGTATTCTCAAGCATAATCAGTCAGTAGAACGGGAAGAACAGTCTATGCAGAAAGAAAAACTATTACTGGAAAACGAGTTGGAATCGGTCAGGGAAAAGAAAGACAAATACCTTGACTCACTCATATCGAGCCAGTTCCTATCCAAAGAACGAGAACGGATTAATCAGAAGATCGGAGAACTGGAACTGGAAGAAAAACAAATTAAAGCTCGCATTTACAAACTGGAATTCAATATCTGCGAAGTTCTGGACACAGTGATTGACGTTTCTCTTCTCAAAAAACGGCTCATATCCTTCAAAACAAATCACGAGAGCTACACTTTTGACCATCTACAGGAATATCTTGTTTCTATGGTTGAAAAGATCATCTATCACAAAGACAGGTTATTAATCTATTTTAAGCTGCTTCCGTGGGAACTGGAGTTCGAACTGAACAAGGACTGATACTGAAAATTAATCGAACACAGAAAAGAAAAAGCGGGGCAAAACCCCGCTATCTTTTTATCAAATTTATAAGGCAATTTGGTGTTGCCGAAAAAAACGGGCTGTACATCAAAGATGGGGGAATTCCTGATAAGATATTAGTTAATCAGACTATATCAAGAAAGGAATTCCCTTATGGAAATAATAGCAGATCAACTT
>QKMY01000035.1 GCA_003242895.1 Candidatus Margulisiibacteriota bacterium | reverse complement strand
CAGAAGTACATTAATTCTTGTTGAACCGCCGTATACGGAACCGTACGTACGGTGGTGTGAGAGGTCGGTAGGTGAATTAATCACCTACCTCCTACTCGATAGGTGCGCTAGTCAGGGGTAACCATTAGTTTAATAACGGTAAAATTGAATGCAAGTTAATCACTAATATCTTCCGATATTTTAAAGGATGAAGTATACAAAATTGCCAAGGAGGTTATCCTGTAATATGACAAAAGAACAATTACCACCCTGTATATATCCTACCGGGAATGCCGCAACCAGTGGTAGTAATGATATTAACCAATCAAACGGATATATGTCCGTCGATGATGAGCCACCGCCACAGGGTAATAGCCCTGATACTTACTCAGTAAGCTTAACAGGAACTGCTCCAATTCTAACTACTTCAGGGGCTGGAGCCGCACCCACGAGCGGCCCGTCAGTACCGCCACCCGGTGTCGATATAAAGCCGGTTGACGTGTCGGGACGTTTAAACTCAGAGATCATTGCCAGTGGTAACACCAAACCAACTGAAACGAATAGTAGTAACCAAAATGCAGCGACGTTAACGCCCACATCCGCACCTTCATTGAACAGTGCCGGAGCAAATTCGTTCGTTAAAAATATGATAAAAGAATTAATTGATAAAGCAATAAATGGAAATAAATCCGGAGAAGAAGACCCTGGTAGCGAGGAACCACTTGCTATGGGAAGTATCATGACAAAAACGCAGACTGATACCATGCTGGTTTCTCATAATAAAAAGGTCGCCAATCAAGACGATGGAGTATCAATTGTTAACGAAGCAACGGTAGTTAATAGTGTCAGTGCCGGTACCTTCGCAAAGGTTCCTTTATCGGAAGAACAAGTCGGAAATGCAAATATCATCATAGCCGTCGGTAACGAGATGGGTGCTTCACCGCGCGATATCCAAATAGCAATTGCAACTGCAATGCAAGAATCCCGGCTTAGAAATCTTAATTATGGTCATCTCGACTCTAAAGGATTGTTTCAACAGAGACCATTATGTGGCTGGGGAACTGAGGAACAATGTACAACCCCGAGATACGCAGCAGGAAAATTTTATGAAGGCCTGTTTGAAGTGAAAAACAGAAATAAAATGAGTTTAACGCAAGCTGCTCAAGCCGTCCAAAGATCTGCCTACCCTAATGCCTATGCACAATGGGAGTCTATGGCAGCCGCTGTATTGTCCAATAATGCTTAAACTTACTAGCGCATAAATTATTATTAGACGTGAATCGGAATGATTTCCTGGGGGTACCTATGATTTCGCTATCTCACTGTTGTTGGTATTCGCATGATATGGACAGATACTCCTAGAGCAATAATCAACAACGCGATTTTGCCAAAGATATTAGGGACTACAAACAGGATCGTGCTGCTCATTGTAACCCAGAGCAGCAGAAGTGTGAATGATTTGGCTTGAAGGGGGATACCCTTGCCCTCTCTGTAATTAAGGATATATCTCCCGAGATAGGGTCGGCTGATTAACCATTTGTAGAGTTTGTGGGAACTTCGGAGGTAACACCAGGCGGAGAATAACAGGAACGGAGTTGTGGGAAGCAGCGGCAGGAATATGCCGAGAATGCCGAATATAAGTGATAATGTACCGACTACAATTAGAATTGCTTTACCGATCATGATCTTCTTCTCCAGGTAATTTACCGTTCGATTCTATATGCCTTGAATACGTCTTTTATCTGTTTTAGCATACCTAAGGCTTTATTTAATTCTTGAAGGTCGGTAACTTCCAAGGTTAGGTTGGCGATATAGGTATTCGTTTTTTTCTGGGTTTGGACATTTGCTTTAACTACATTTATTTTCATGTTGGCTATTTCGCTAACAATCTCTTTCAAGGTGCCTATTCTGTCATAGCCTTCAATAGATATATCGACCGGGTACCGTTCTTTGCCTTGTATACCCCAGTCTACCGGGACTGCACGTTCAATATTCTTTTTTGTAGAAATATTATGGCAGCTGTGTTTGTGGATGGATATTCCATGACCTTTTGTAATGAACCCAATAATTTCATCGCCAGGTATTGGGGAACAACACTTCGATATATGTACGAGGATACCGTCTAGCCCCTGGATCTTAATATTATCTTTGATCACGAATTCCTTCGGTTTTTTACTGAGTATTGTTTCTATCGGGGGTTCAGGCTTGTTGGATTTTAATTCGATATGATTTCTGACGAAGTCGATAATATGTTTCATCGATATCTCGCCTTGTCCGATACCTATATATAGATCATCTTCTTTTGGTAAATTAAACTTTTCCAGAATATGTTTAATAAGATCTCGAAAAATGACGTCAGAGAAGTTGTTTAATAATTGTTTTTTAATTTCAGAGATAAGGGTTTCTTTCCCTTTTTCTATTTTTTCTTCTATATTCTGTTTTCTGAACCAGCCTTTGATTTTCTGTTTAGCTTCATTGGTTACTGCGAAATTAAGCCAGTTAAGGTGCGGATTGTCGGATTTTGAGGTAATGATTTCAACAATATCTCCATTTTGTAATTTGTAATTAAGAGGTACGATTTTGCCATTTACTTTGGCCCCTATACATCGGTGTCCGACTTCAGTGTGTATGTGATAAGCAAAATCTACCGGGGTCGAACCCATAGGAAGCCCGAAAACATCTCCTTTTGGAGTAAACACAAATGATTCGTCCGTAAAGAGATCCAGCTTTAGGTTTGCCATATAGTCTTTGGCGTCAATAAAGTCTTTTTGCCATTCAATGAGTTGTCTAAGCCAGGAAAGCTTCATTTCAAAATCTCTGTCTTTAGCTTTGCCGTCCTTGTAGCGCCAATGTGCAGCAATGCCATATTCAGATACCCGATGCATTTCCTGTGTGCGTATTTGTACTTCGATAGGCCTTCCTTTTGGTCCTATGAGTGTTGTATGGAGTGATTGGTACATATTGATCTTGGGCATGGCAATATAATCTTTGAATCGGCCAGGTAACGGTTTATATAATGCATGTATGATACCAAGGACACCATAGCAGTCTTTTAAGGTGCTTACGATAATTCTGATTGCAAAAAGGTCGTAGAGATCCCTGAAATCTAAGTTTTGCGAAATTAATTTAAGGTAAATGCTCCAGAAATGTTTCGGTCTGCCGTATATATCGGCATCAATTCCTGCTGACTTTAAATTGGTTTTAATATTGTCTACGAATGTTTGGATGTACTTTTCCCGCTCGACTCTTTTTTCGCTGACAAGGTCTCGTATTTCATGATATTTTTCTGGGTTGAGGTAACGGAAACTGAGATCCTCCAGTTCCCATTTAATATTTCCCATGCCAAGACGATGGGCTAATGGCGCATAGATTTCCTGTGTTTCGAGAGATATCCTTTTTTGCTTTTCCTCTGATACGTGCTTTAAGGTACGCATGTTGTGGAGCCGGTCAGCAAGTTTAATAATAATAACCCGAATATCTGTAGCCATAGCCAAAAACATTTTCCTGAAGTTTTCTGCCTGATGTTCTTCCCTGGACGAGAAACTTATCATGCCTAATTTTGTAACGCCCTCTACCAGGTACGCAACTTCGTGTCCGAACTTATCTTCGAGCATTTTTTTTGAGACATTTGCATCCTCAATGGTATCGTGAAGAAGCGCAGCAGCGATGGTTGTTTCATCGACTTCAAGTGTTGAAAGGATGTACGCTACTTGCAGCGGATGATTGATGTATGCTTCTCCGGACAGCCTTTTTTGTTCTTTGTGTGACTCTAACGCGTAGGCGTAAGCTTCCGCAATGAGCTTAATGTCAGGTATGGAATTGTATTTTTTTATATTTTCGATTATTGATGTTATGCTAACATTATTCATACTATAATTCACAATCCGCTATTTTTATAAAGAAAGCTAAATATTTATACATAGCTTTCATAAGTTGTTACTATGCCTTCGCAAAAAATCAATGAGGCAATTAATAATTAATTAAAGTAATCACATTAAACTTATTTATTTTTTCCAGGCCTTTTAAAAAAGATAATCCCATGATGAAGCCTAATGAAGAAACTTCGCCGCCGGCTTTTTCTATGAGGTCGGCAGTTGCGCGTGCAGTTCCTCCTGTTGCCAGAACGTCGTCAATAATGGCAATCTTCTGGCCAGCTACAATGGCATCAGTGTGAATGCTCAATTGATCGGTGCCGTACTCTAACTCATATTCTACGTCGAAGGTTGTTGATGGCAATTTCCCGAACTTTCTTACCGGAATGAAGCCGATTCCCATGGAAAAGGCTAAGGCAGAACCGAATATAAACCCTCTGGACTCTATCCCGGCGATGGCATCGATATCCTGATCGTTAAGAGCTTTTTTGAGTTCTTCGATAGCGTAATTAAAAGCTTTTCTATCTTTAAGTAGTGTAGTGATATCTTTGAATATAATTCCTGGTTTAGGAAAATCCTGTATGTCTCTTATGTAGTGCTTGAGGTCCATAGATTGTTCCTTTCTTCGATTTTTTACAAGCTCATTTTAGCACAAATCATGAAATAAAGTGAAATTATTTTAGTAAGGAATTATATGGATAATAGCTAATATTTGGCGGGTAATTAGTTGTTTATGTCTGGATTGTTCCTTCATAGCATTAATCACTTTTTTGTATATCAATGAGTTGTAGCTGAACAGAGGTGTTCTTATTCCATTCGTTGATTTTTAAGTGGTAAACAATATCAACTGATCCAGTTTGCAATTTATCAATTTCCGAACTCATTCCAAAGCCGATAGCGGTGAAAAGCTTCATTCCATCGGAAAAAGTAATATGCAGGTGTGATCCGTCTCCAACCGTCCTGAAGTCAATCGGGTACATGTCTTTGGTGCAAAATACAGGTTCCGGATTTGATTGCCCGAAGGGTTCAAGGAGCATGATCTCCTTGGCTAATTTTAAGGTAATGTCTTTTGGTTTAAGATCAAGATCAATTTTTATTACTGGTTGAAGATCTTCGAATGATACGAGTTCATCAATGATTTGCTTGAATTGGACCTCGAATGCCGGGATGTTTTCCGTTAATATTTCAAAACCTGCAGCTTCTTTGTGTCCTCCGAATGCTGTGAAGAGATGACTGCATTTTGAGAGCGGGGTAAATATGTCAATATTAGCGACACTTCTAACGGAACCTCTTCCTTTTCCTTCATTAATTGCAATCAAAACAGTAGGCCGGCAAAACTGTGATGCTATCTGGCTCGATACAACCCCAATAATTCCCGGATGCCAGGCTTCACGTGCAATAACAATACTTTTCTGGTGAACCAGATCATAGCTGGTTGTGAGAATTTCTATGATTGTTTCTTTAATCAGTTTCCCCGTCGATTTTCGAGTTTCATTTATAGAATGCAGATGGTTTGACAGTTGCCAGGCTTCAGTTTCATTTTTAGTGAGCAGGAGCTTAACTCCGAGGGATGCGTGTTCAAGTCTCCCCGCAGCATTTAATCGTGGCCCGAGGATGAACCCGACAGCGTAGGTATTTACCTTTTTTTTGAGAGAAGCAATTTTTTTTAGGTTATTTATTCCTATGTTTTGGGTTTGGTTTAACTTGCTTAATCCGTAGTAGGTCAGTGTTCGATTTTCTTTTAAGAGCGGGACGATATCCGTAATTGTCCCAAGTGCGACAAGCTCAAGATAATAAGATGGGATTTTCGATCGGTCTATCTGTGCAGTCTGGAAGAGCATTTCGATAAACTTGTAGGCAACTCCGACACCAGATAAATGGTAATATGGCAAGTGTGAAGGGTTAAGTTTCGGGTTTACGATTGCGCTTGCTTCCGGAAGCTCCGGCGGAGGAGTGTGGTGATCTATGACAATAACGTCTAATCCAAGTTGGCGGGCTAGTTTTATTTCTTTTACATTACTTATGCCGCAGTCGACAGTTATGATAAAATCGAATCCTTGTCCGGCAAAAGACCGGACCGCGTCACAATTGAGCCCATATCCTTCCGTATACCGGTGAGGTATGTAAAATTCCGTTTGCACGTTAAAATTTCTGAGGGCATCCGTGAGGAGTGTTGTCCCGGTGATGCCGTCAACATCGTAATCGCCGTAAACTACGAATTTTTTGTTTTCTTTAATTGCTGAATAAACTATTTTTGCAGCATTTTCAACATGAGGGATTTTTGTTTCAGGCAACGAGTCAAAGAGCGGAAAGAGGAAGTTGTTTGCTTCCTCAGCTGTTTTGATGTTTCTATTCAATAAAATTTTTGTGACATAGGAAGATATATTTAAATTAGTCGAGATGTCTTGGCTGTTATTTTCAGCAGAAGTTAAATAAACCCATTTAGTTGTTTGATTTTTTTGCATATTTCTTTTCTATTAGGCCAATCGAATAGCAAAGAGCGGTTGCCCGTATTCAACAGGTTCCCCGTTTTTAACCAGGATTTTTTCCACAGTTCCGGAATGCTCTGATTCTATCTCGTTAAAAAGTTTCATTGCTTCGATAATGCAAATGGTTGCGCCTTTTTCGATTCTTTCCCCAACCTTAACAAACATTGGAGCTTCAGGGCTTGGTGATGAGTAATAGGTACCCACCATCGGTGATTTTATGTATGCCAGGGTGAGGTCCGGTGCAACTTCAGACTGTGGTTTGTTTTCTATAGGCGAAGTAGGTTGATATTGAGTTGCGTTAGGTGTAGCAGAATTGTAATTAACCATCGGTATAGTATAGCTTTGGGGAAGATGACCTGCAGCTGCTAATGTTTCCTTTTTGATTTCGATTTTAATATTGTCCTCTTCGATCGCAAAGGAGCTAATATTAGCTTTCTCAACTATTGATATTAAATTTTTTATTTCCTTTAAATCCATTCTTATAATACCTCCATGTTGTTTTTTCGTTAACAGCAATCAGTTACTAGTTATGGTTAGGCCTCTAGCCATCTATAACTTGCATAAGACTATTTAACTCTCTCTATATATGCCCCTGTCCGGGTATCAACCCTAATAATTTCTCCGGGATTTACGAAAAGAGGTACATTAACTGATAATCCTGTTTCAAGTTTCGCCGGTTTCGTAGCTCCGGAGACTGTATCTCCTTTGACCCCAGGTTCAGTATATTCTATTTTTAATTCTACATTGGCCGGTAATGTGATCCCAATTATTTTTTCTTCGAAGAACTGGATCGATATGATCATTTCTTCCTTTAAGTAATACTTGTCTTCACCAATAATATCTTCCGGAATTTCCAGCTGGTCATAGGTTGACTGGTTCATGAAATAATACTTAGCATCTTCGTTATATAAGAATTGCATCGGTCTCATTTCGATTTTTATGTCTTCTATTTTTTCACCGCCTCGAAAGGTTTTGTTGACCGTTGATCCGGTAAGAATATTTCTTAATTTTGTTGTTACGACAGCACTGCCTCTCGCTTGCTTATTATGATTGTACGATATAACGCGGAAGATGCCGTCAGGCAGCTTAAATGTAGTTCCTGGTCTAAGATCGTTACTCGTAATCATTCTCTGAACAAACTCATTCGATTTATTTTCTGGCATAATTTACTAGTATAATAAAGAATAATTTTACCTTATCTTACCTATTACATCAAGAACAATTTCGTGCTTATTTCGGTCCTTGGTAGTAGTTTATATTTAATGATATAATAGCGTTCGTCAGTTTTGCCTTTTTTTTTGGCACCGAAAGGAGTTCTAATGTTAGAGACTCGGGGTGTAGTGAAGTCATACCGGAACCGTAAGGTTGTAAATGAAGTCAGTATCGCCGTCAATCGTGGTGAAGTTGTGGGGCTTCTTGGCCCTAACGGAGCTGGGAAAACCACTATTTTTTATGTCGTTGTCGGTTTGATTCGCGGAGAGGTGGGCCAGGTGTTGCTTGATGGGAACGATATTACCCGATTGCCCATGTATAAGCGTGCCCGGCTGGGGATCGGGTACCTTCCGCAGGAAACATCGATTTTTAGAAAACTTACAGTTGAAGAGAATATCAAAATTATCTGGGAATTGATCCCTGTTGTTCCTAAGGAAAAGCAGAAGCAAAGACTGGATGAATTGCTCGAAGAAATGGGAATTGTTTATCTCCGTAAGAATAAAGGTTATGAGTTGTCCGGAGGAGAAAAACGTCGAGTTGAGATCGTAAGGGCGCTGGCAACTGAGCCTTCCTTTATTCTGTTGGATGAGCCATTTGCCGGAATAGATCCTATTGCAGTCAACGATATCCAGGAAATAATAAGACAATTAAAAAGTAAAGGGCTCGGAGTCCTTATTACCGATCATAATGTTCGGGAAACGTTGTCAATCACTGACCGGGCATACATTTTGCATGAAGGAAAAATCTTATCAAGCGGATCATCGGAGTATTTAACAAATGACCCGGTAGCACGACAGTTTTATTTGGGTGACAGATTCTCTATGTAACGGATTTTCAGGAAGAGAATATATGATTAAGCTAGTTGATAAATACATTATAAAAGAATTAATCTATCCGTTTTTTTTTGGGGTAATCGCATTCACTTCCATATCTGCGGGAGTTGGCGTATTGCCAAATTTGATTGCGGAATCTACCAAATATAATTTGCCGGTTGACGCAGTTGTTAAGCTGTTTTTCAGCAGATTGCCGGAAATTATTGTCTATACCTTCCCGACATCAATACTGTTAGCCTCACTCGTTGCATTTAATCGATTGTCATCCGATAGTGAGGTAACAGCTTTTAAGTCAAGCGGTGTAAGTTTTTATCGGCTGATAGTGCCTGCTTTGGTTGTCGGTGTGGTTATCAGTATGATGACAATAACGTTTAATGAAGAGATCGTTCCCAAAGCTAATAATTATGCTGAACTTGTATTGCTTAAAGCTAAAACAACTAATAAGCCTGCGTTGCGGCAATCGATCGCTATTCCAGAGTATGAAGGCGGAGTTCTGAAGCGGACTATCTATGCTAACTCGCTTAAGGGGCAGACAATGAATGATGTCACTGTTATCGAGAATGATGAGCAGGGTGTTGCCCGTGTGATATATGCCAGAGAAGCCATGTGGCAAAAGAGCGGCGGTTGGATATTTCTAGCTGGAGTTATGCATAATTTTTCTGCTCAAGATAAGCTTAAGATCATTACTATAGCTTTTACAAAAGAATATATAAATATAAGTTATACTCCTGAAGATTTGCTTATAACAAAAGAAAAAAAAGAGCCCAAAAATATGAATTACCGAGAGCTTTCAGCTTATATATCTCAAAGGACTAAAGCCGGACTTGATAACAAGGGCTTGATGATTCAGCTTCACCAGAAGGCTTCGATTCCCTTTGCCTGCTTTATTTTTACCTTGCTTGGTGCTCCTATGGGGGTCAAACCAACCAGGGGAAGCAGTACTGTTGGCATCGGACTAAGCCTTTTGGTCGTCGTTATGTACTACATTATGCTTGCTACAGGGCAATGGCTTGGTACGTACGGTGCAATTCCTCCTTGGCTTGCAGCCTGGATTCCTAATATAGTTACCGGGATGATCGGCTCAATGCTGCTTATACGGGTATCTCGTTAAATCCAGGTAATTTCTTTGAATTTTCAATGATACTTCCAGAGTAATCGTGGTTCCCGTAGTTGCAATGGATAACTATTTTAATTGGGGGTAGGATGCCCTGAGAACCCGGTGTTGATGATTGACAGGGGAAGGTATCCTGTTGTACGTTGCGTTTAAGCTTAATCCGGTTAAAAAGCTTTCATAAAGTTTTATATTTGTGGTCCCGGGTATAAATATTTTTTTTTTTTCGAGATTATATCTATGGATAGTTTTTGGTTAAGCTTTGTCCCTATATTTGTTGCGGTTGATGTTATTGGACTGCTACCGTTGTTCATGGCTCTGACCGAAGGATTATCTCAAGCTCAGAAGCATAGAATTGTTCTACAGTCGGTTGTGACTGCGACAATAGTCACAATACTATTTATCCTTGTAGGTAAATTTGTTTTGAAACTGCTTAACATAACTTCGGCCGATTTTATGATAGCCGGAGGATCCCTTCTTTTTCTGTTATCAGTTAATGATTTGCTGATATTGGCGAATAAGCGGCAGCTAGTTGATACTGAAAGCGTCGGTGCCGTACCTCTTGGAGTTCCCCTGCTAGCCGGACCGGCCTTGCTTACAACTACTCTTATTCTGATTGATCAGTATGGCATAGTGATGACAATTATCTCTACTATTGCGAATATTGTTGTTGCTGGAATTGTGTTTTGGTCTTCAGCATCCATAGATCGCATTCTAGGTAAGAATGGGGCTAAAACGATATCAAAATTATCGAGCCTGTTGCTGGCTGCAATAGGCGTTATGATGATAAGGAAAGGAATAATGTACTTTTTGTGATATGTAAGGACTGTCTTTAATGAAATATGAATGTTTGCAAATATTTAATATGCTAAAACCTTGATATAATGGTGAATGTTGGCAGTTTGTTTGATTTTTTAGTTTCGCAATATAGCTTGTTTTACGTATTGAAGTATTGTGTTTATTTGATAAATGTCTTAGTTGCGCTAAATTATATCTAGCCAGGTTCTATTGACAAATATAAATAAATAGTGTTTAATATGTCACATCAAATACGTTCGAATCTTTATATAATAATATTAGGATTAATTACTTTATTTTGAGGTGTTGCTGCAGTGTTGGAATTTTTGAAAAAAAAATTGAATCTTGATAATTGCTTGACTATAGGTGACTTACTTCCGGGGGGGGGTAGGTCTGGTATTTTGTCGAATACTAAGCCTATTGTGGGTTTCTCTGTATTGCTCGGGGGATTGGATGTGCGGCACAGATCTCTTTTTCCTTTGAGCTTCGGCTTTTTTGGGAAAAAAACGGGCAATATAGAGACGCCTAATTGGGAATTATCTAGTCTGAACTGTGGATTTAGGGAAAGATCATGCTTGACCTCCATGAGAAAAATGCCGTATTTCGGTGTTTCTTTCCTTTCAAAGGGAGAGGTGTCCGTAGTGGACATCTCTCCGTTGCCCGATTTGTTTCGAGCTATCATGTCTAAATGTTTTGTTTTTTCTGATAAAAAAAATAAATATAAGTGTTATATTAAACTTCTTGGATTGCCACCGGATAAGATAACAATAAATAGGTCTCGATCAGCAGCAGCTATAATTGAGTATCGACAACCTGTCGTTTGCTTTTAGGGGGGGAGAGGCGGAATGTGGTGGCCTTTTGATAAAAAAGGCCATCCTTTCTGCGAAAATTTTTCTGATTTCGGTCAATCTTTCTGTTGATGAAAAATAAAAATTATTATTTCAAAAAGGCTTATTTCTAAAAAAAAATATTTTCTATTGATTCTCTAATAGTATATACTGGTATTTGGATTCTTTTGATTTCAAATGATCGTTCTTTCGGGCGATTATCTGTATTTTACTATGATAAAGGGTCCTAAGTTTTTTAAGTCAAAAATATGGATACGGAGATCTTTATGTTGAATGAAATTAATAGTTTTATATTTGATCTTGATGATACTCTCGTGGAGAGCGAGCGACTTAATGTTTTCCTTATTTCTGATTATTTTAAAGGGGAGTGGGAGCTCGATCTTGATGAGGAAGACCGAAATATTGTATTTGGTTATTCGTGGCAGCATATTTATGACTTCATAACCAAAAAATACGCACTTCCGGTTTCTATTGCTGAGGTTCAAGATGATGTGATAGCCAGAAAAAGGAACTATCTTAGTAATAACAAACTCAAAGTAGCTACTGGTCTTGAAAAAGTGCTGGCTCTGCCTATGAGGAAAGTGATTGTAAGCGGGAGTGGGAAAGACGAGATTAATATTATGTTAGAAAATGTGGGATTGTGCGGAAGCTTTGAAGCGCTTTTTAGCGTTGACGATTACATAAATGGCAAACCTGCTCCGGATGGATTCCTCATGGCTTTAAACTATTTAAGGGTGGCACGTCAAAATGTTGTTGTGTTCGAGGATTCGAAAGGCGGTATTGTTTCTGCCAGGGAGGCTGGGCTCACGTCAGTTTTTATGAAAGAGTTTGCTGTTGCAGATCATTCTCATATGGCAGATCACAGTTTTTCTGATTTCAATGAGTTTTATGCGTATTATTTGCAGCTTGCTTAAAAAATAAGTATTTGTTATTATTAAGTCCTTGAATTAGAGGTGAAAATTTATTTGAAGAGATTAGTTAGCGTAGGTTTTGGAAATAAATTGGTTACCGATAGAATTCTTAGCATCATGTATCCGAATTCAGCGCCAATAAAAAGAATGGTATCGGATGCTAAAGAGCTTAAAAAACTTATTGATGCATCGTGTGGCAGGAAGTGTAAATCAGTAATAGTTTTAGACACCGAACACGTCATGTTATCAGCTTTATCACCGGATACGATTGCAGCAAGAATAGAAAAGTCAGAGGACCAGGAATAAATTATCAGAATAAATGCAGTACAGGACTTAAGCATAATGACAGGATTTCTAGTCGTAATAGCAGGCCCGTCCGGAGTAGGTAAAGGTACGATTGTTAAAAAGCTAGTCAGCGAAGTTAGCCAACTCTCGCTGTCGATATCCTCGACTACAAGAGCATCTCGTGACGGAGAAATTAATGGGCGTGAATATTTCTTTTTGTCTGATGAGGAGTTCTCAAGGAAAGTTGAGCAGGGAGAGTTTCTTGAGTGGGCTGATGTGCATGGGAAACGATATGGGACAGATTCGGCATATGTATTAAAGCAGATACATGAGGGTAATATAGTAATTTTAGAAATTGATGTTCAAGGAGCCGACCATCTTCGCACTCAAAAGTTGGATACGGTAACAATTTTTTTGACTCCACCCAGTATGGCTGAGTTGGAAAAGAGACTGAGAGAACGAAAAACCGAAGCGGAAGATAAGGTACAGTCACGACTCCGGGTAGCACAGGAAGAGTTATACGAGAAAGATAAGTTTGAATATATTGTTGAAAATAATGACATTGTTGAAACGACAGAAAAAATCAAGTCGATAATTCAATCCGAAAGGAGGAAAAGATTTAAATGACACAAACATTTTCATTTGATAATTTAGTAAAGAAATTTGGAAATAAGTTCTTATTAACGACAGCAGTTGCAAAGAGGGCTATCCAGATTAAAGAGGGCGATAGTTCAATGGTCGACGACAACTCGTCCAGACCGATTATTGCTGCTATACAAGAGTTTGAAGATCAAAAGATTACGATGGGAATTTCATCGAGAAAAGAAGTTAATCAGAGCCAGGCGATATTTGAAGAAGAAGATGACTTCGAAGAAGATGAAGAACTCAAACCCGAAGATAAGAAAAAAGAAGTAAAAAAGAAAAAAACAAAAGCCATTTAATTCTTTAACTTTTAGTCCGAATTCCGAAGTCCGATGTCAGCTTTTAATTATTAGACTTCGGATTTCGGAAATTTCATTTTTATAACGGACTTCGCTATGATAACAAAGAAAAAAATAATTATCGGGATTTGTGGCGGAATAGCAGCTTATAAAGTGGCCTCCATCGTAAACAACCTGATAAAAAACAATAACCAGGTCCAGGTCGTAATGACTAAGGCCGCTACGCAACTAGTTAATCCAAATACATTTAGAGCATTGTCCAGATTACCTGTAATCACTGAACTTTTTGCTGATTCTGATGAACCGGTCCCTCATATCTCGTTAGCTGATGAGTATGATGCTCTGGTCGTTATACCTGCAACCGCTAATATGATTGCCAAAGCAGCTCACGGGATTGCTGATGATGCTCTTTCAACTTTGATCGTGTCTTTTCATAAACCGGTACTATTTGTTCCAGCCATGAACACTAAAATGTGGGATAATCCAATTGTCCGACGTAATGTCGATATTTTGAGACAGAATAATTATTCTGTTCTGGAACCTGAGAGCGGTTATCTGGCCTGTGGAACTTATGGCGCCGGGCGGCTTCCTGATGATAGCCGGATACTGTTGTCAATTAATAACCTGTTCTCGCAAAAAGATCTAACAGGGAAGATGATCCTTATTACGTCGGGAGGAACCCGAGAATATATTGATGATGTACGATTTATAAGCAATGCTTCAAGCGGAAAAATGGGATTAGCATTGGTGCAAGAAGCCCTTAGTCGCGGTGCCCGGGTTGTCCTTGTGTCGACTATTCCTGTAGCTGTTGTATCCGATCAGTTGACAGTCCTTAATGTTACGACGGCAGATGAGATGTTCCGGGTTGTTGATGAACAATTTTCTGCATGCGATGTTTTTATAGCTGCGGCAGCAGTTGCTGATTTTAAGATTAAGAATGTTGTTGAGGGGAAGATAAAGAAAGATCAGTTACTTGATGGAACTATGAATTTAACGTTAATACCCAATCCTGATATCTTGAAAAATATGGGAGAGAAGAAGGCTGTGTCTCAGGTATTGGTTGGATTTTGCTTGGAGTCATGTGATCTAATCACGAATGCTTATAAGAAACTCGAAGCTAAACATTGTGACCTGATAATTGCTAACTCTCCCGAAGCAATCGGAGCTGAGTGTTCCGAAATTGTCATACTTACAGGTAGTAGTAGTGATAAGTACCATGCGGATAAACAGGAACTTGCTAAAATAATTTTTGATCAGATAATAAATAAGTTATGACTTCTTTTGTAAACGTGCTTCTCGCACAAAATACCGATCGGCTATTTACTTATAAAGTACCCCCACACCTGGATACTACTGTTGCAGTTGGCAATACGATTGTAATATCCTTTCGAAATAGATCAATGCAAGCTTTTGTTGTTGAATTTACAAACGAACCTGATTATGAAAATATCAAAGACATTGTTTCTGTCTTAGACCTTCCTCTTGTATTTACCAAGGATCAAGTACAAATCGCTCATACTATTTCCGACTATTATCTCTGTAGCTTTTTGTCAGCGCTTTATCTTTTTCTTCCTCCCGGGATGGACAAACGTGATAAGAAAATAAATCAAGAAAAAGTAAAGTTCGTATCCTTTAATATGCCGGTTCATGCAGTTAACAACTTCGTAAAAGAGTATGAAAGCAACCAGCGGACATCACAGATGGCGCAGGTATTGAAATCGATAATGCTGGCAGGCGGAACTATCCCATTGTCCGATCTCCCGAAGAGTTCGTCGCTACGAACTTTAATCAAGAAAAATATTATAACTATCGAGGATGTTTTGGTTTCGAGAATGCCTGAGAATGCTGGAAAAAGCATAGGGCAGGGCATAGCTCACGGCCTTGATTTGACTGGAGACCAGCATAAGGTTATTACTGAGATTATCGAATCATCGAAAGACTTTTTTTTGCTTCATGGAGTAACGGGAAGCGGGAAGACAGAAGTTTATCTGCGGGTTATTGAGCACGTTCTGTCGCAGGGGAAATCAGCTATCGTTCTTGTCCCGGAAATTTCACTTACACCACAGACATTAGCTCGATTTTATAGCCGGTTTAGTACACAAGTGGCTGTTATTCACAGCTCACTAACGCCTAAAGAAAGACGAAGGCAGTGGCTTAAGATACAAAGCGGGGAATGCCGTATCGTTGTCGGTGCCAGGTCTGCTTTATTTTCTCCGCTACGGGATCTTGGAGCAATCATCATTGATGAAGAACATGAATCATCATATAAGCAGGATTCAACACCCCGCTATCACGCGGTGACCGTTGCAGGATGGATGGCCAAGCAAGTCGGCGCTAAATTGATACTCGGTTCAGCAACGCCTGCGCTTGAGAGATACTACTTTGCGCAAAAAGGGGTCATCGAAAAGTTATCAATGCCCAGCAAAGTGAAACCTACCGCTCCCTCCGAAATAGTTGTCGTCGATATGCGAAAAGAGCAGGAATCCGGGAATCATGGCAGTTTCAGTAAGGAGATGGTTCATCATATCCAGGACACCCTGAAAAATGGCGAGCAGATAATGCTGTTGCTTAACAGAAGAGGGTTCGCTCCGTTTGTTATCTGTAAAACCTGTGGTCATAAGCTGGTTTGTCCTCACTGTGAGGTAACGTTAACACTTCATAATGATAACGTACTTTATTGCCACTATTGTGGATACAAAGCAGCAAATAAACCGCTATGTCCTCAATGCCAAAGCATTTTTTTTCGCTATTCCGGTGTTGGCACTCAAAAGATTGAGCAGGAGCTTGCATCGTTTTTCCCGAATATCAGAGTTCTCCGTATGGACCGGGATTCTACCAGAACAATCGGGTCTCTCGAAGCTATTCTGTCGAGGTTTTCTGCCGGTGAGGCAGATATCCTTATCGGTACCCAGATGATTGCAAAAGGACATGATTTTGATAATGTTGGGCTTGTGGGGGTTATATCTGCCGATGTTGCACTTAACCTGCCGGACTTCAGAGCCGCTGAGAGGACGTATACCTTACTCTCGCAAGTTGCCGGAAGGACAGGGCGAAGAGGGAAGGCCGGAAAGGTTGTTGTTCAGACCTATAATCCGGACAATTATTCTATTTCCCTGTTACTAGAAAATAACTATCAAAAGTTTTATGACGAGGAAATAATGTTCAGACAGGCGTTAGACTATCCGCCTTTTGCCAGGTTGTGCAGAATAATTATGCAGGCGCATTCGCAAAAAGCATTAAGTGAATTGGCTGAAAAGATCGATAAATATCTAGAAATAAACAGGTTTGAAGACTTACAGATTTTTGGCCCTATGCCGGCCCCGATTTCGAAGATAGCTGCAAAATACCGATGGCATATCATTATTAAAAGTAAAAGTATACATAGTATTCAAAAAGTTGTAAAATCGTTAAAACTGATATTTGTAGAGTATGAAAAGTCGATAAAGTGGCTTATTGATGTAGATCCTGCAAATATATTATAACTTTTTCTATTGTTAGATATAAATCATAAAGGAATGTCGTTATAGCCTTGCGGGCTATTTTAACTATGAAGAAAGGTATCCTCCGATGACCCGACTGCACATTGTTCCACAAGAAGATCCATTAATCAGGAAGAAGTCAAAAGCTATTGATAGAATAACTCCTGAGCTAAAGTCTTTGGCAAAAGATATGTTAGAAACGATGTATAGTGCCTCAGGAGTTGGCTTGGCTGCTGTTCAAGTTGGCTTTTTGCAGAGGATGGTTGTTATCGATGTATCCGAAAACAGAAACGAGCCTTTGGTCTTAATTAATCCCAGGATTGTCTCAAGTTCCGGAAAAGTTCCCAGCAAAGAAGGCTGTCTTTCAGTTCAAGGAATTGAAGGAGTTGTCGCTCGCAAAGAGAGAGTAGTTGTTAAGGCCCGGAATATTGATAATGTTGCGATAACGTTTGAAGCGGACGGATTATTTGCTATCTGTCTACAGCATGAGATTGATCACCTTGAAGGTGTTTTGTTTATTGACCGATTAATTGATAGTCAACATGAGCAGAAGCAGTAATTGAAATGATTGATATCCGAGCTAATCTACGAAATAATCCTTTGAAGCGTGTCCTTTTTATGGGAACTCCTGACTTTGCTGTATCCCATCTTGATATCTTACTTAATAGGGGCGATGAAGTTATCGGTGTCGTAACCCAACCTGACAAGCCAGCCGGAAGAGGGCATCAGTATTCACCTCCACCAGTTAAGTCAAAAGCATTAACGCATCATATTCCTGTATACCAGCCACTTAATAAATCAGAACTCGAAAGTCTGGTAATCTATCTTAATCCTGATATCATTATTGTCGTGGCTTTTGGAATGCTCATCTCTAACGCGATAGTAAATGGCTTTTTTTGTTTAAATGTACATGCCTCATTACTTCCGAAATATCGGGGTGCAGCTCCCATCCAGTATTCAATTTTGGAAGGGAATAGCGAAACCGGAGTTTCAATTATGGTAATTGATGAAAAGATGGACACCGGTCCTGTTATCCTGTCTAAGTCAATATCAATTGATCCGACGGATAACGCGGGAGACTTGTTCGACAAATTGTCGGTTATTGGTCCTGAGGCATTAAGTGAAGCGTTATCTTTGATTCGTAATAAACGAGAGAAAATCGATATTATTTATCAAGATGAAGCTAAAGCTACGTATACTAAAAAACTTAAGAAAGAAGACGGAAAGCTTGATCTTTCAATCTCTCCGCAGGAAATAGTTCTAAAAGTAAGGGCTATGAACCCCTGGCCGGGAGCTTATGTGTACGTTGATGATCTGCTTGTCAAAGTTATCAAAGCGGCGGTTGATGATCATGGTAATATAAAGATACTTGAAGTACAACCTGCCAATAAGCGTAAGATGACCTATGACGAGTACCTGCGCGGGAATAAGCCTATTATTTAGGTTGCTGACCATCCTTTTTTTTCCATTAATTGAACCCATATAATTCTTTCCCAATTTCTATTGAGAATA
>QKMY01000034.1 GCA_003242895.1 Candidatus Margulisiibacteriota bacterium | reverse complement strand
TTTTGACGATGATTAGTGCATTTTTTCTTCGACAAAAAATTTACAAAATAGTAAGGGTTGTTCTCGAACGGTTCCTATAAATCGCCCAAATTAATTCTCACTCATTGAAAACTCTAAAAAATTATTGTGACAAAAAATAATATGTTTACATCTAAAATATGGTGGGAAAAATAGAAAATAGAAAAGAATAACACGGCAGTATTTAGGAGGGATTAGTATGAGATGTAATCATGAAAGAAAGAAATTTATAACCTTTATGGATTTTAGGGGTTATCCTGAAAAACTATTTATTTGTGAAGAATGCGGCATTACTATTTCTGATTTTATAACTGCGCAAGATAATCAAAGTTATATAAAGTCTAACGAGTATGTCCCGTCTATTAACTTGGGAGTTAATATTCCTATGGTGGAAACAACACTATCATTATGATATTTGTATTTGCATATAAAAAATAAGGGGCTGTTTTAAGCCCCTTATTTTTTATAGAATTAATAGGAATAATTGATTAGAGAATTAATACAGCAGCAGCAACAACAGTAGTCCATAATCCTTTAGGATCCCCAATGCCGGATTGCGTAATGTTCATTGTGTTAACGATCTTATCTTCCATCTTCCATATTTCTTTTCTTTCGTCCCATTTGAGATCTTGAGAAACATCTATACCAAGAGTAGTGGCAAGCATTTCGGCAGCTAAATCTTCTGCGTAATCGCCAGCTATTTGTTCTGTTTCTCCATATGAGTGATGCTCTGATAAATACCCATAATTATTCTTATCGCCAGGAATTGCTATACCAACGGATGAAGCGATGAGTCTATTCGGCTCGTTAGTCGCTATATCTGAAAGAACGCAGAATACAATCTGTCCCGGTTTTATTCTTTCACGGCCTTCTTCTTGGGTAATGATCTTACAGTGAGGAGGAAATATACTTGATACTCTGACAAGGTTACAATAAGCTATTCCCGCATCGCGGAGCGCCATTTCAAAGGAGGAAAGCTTCTCTTTGTGCCTTCCGATACCTTTGGTTAAAAAAACTTCTTGAGGAACAATATGGTCCATTTATGTCTAGTCCTTTCTTGAAAAAAATCTCCTATGGTTTTGATAGTGGTATAATAACATTTACTGTTTTTTGAAGCAATTATATTTTGCGAAAAATACTGCTTTTTCTAAAGGTTTACTGCCATTCACCAAAAAATTGTTCAGCATTGAATGCCTGGTGTTTTCGATGGTTTCTTAAGCCTTGATAGCGGGGAGGACCTTTTCTTTTTTCGTGCCTTTTTGCTTCGTGAGAAATTGTAATTCCGGTTACATTTAGTATAGCATTATTATGATAATATTTTTGCAAGAATAATAAGGAGAAAAATGAAGAGAATTATAAAAGGGCTAAGTAATAGAAATAATGTCCTCAGTGAAGAAATTTCAAGTGTTACTTTAATGGTTGAAAATAATAAATATAATTGGTAAAAGACAATAACGGAAAAGCTGATCCAGATGAATGAACTGCTCAATGTTCCCAGTGAGGTGCTAAGAGCTGCAAGCGGAGTGAATAAGATGGAGGGTACAAATGCCAGAATAGAAAAATAAACTATTTTTCTGCTGATTACCTTTTTTTTGAGGATTGCCGCCATAAGGATGACAATCGCTTCGAACAGGAATAATTCTATTAAAAACATGATCATCGATGCAAGGGAATCTGAGATAATCGCAATGACAGGTTTGGATTGCCTGTACAATATTAGCTTCGACACTTCGAAAGATATCGTTGCAATAAAGAGTAATGTGAAAACATAAAGAAAGCTAACATCTCTTGCCCCGGTTTTTTTAGCGGTTAGCTTCGGAGTAAGAAAAAAGTTAGTTATAAGTGAGATCTGATTATATATATTCATTAGAGTATGACTTTGTAGTTGAGTAAGTTAAGAAGCTTAAGAAGGGAGGTGACTTTTGAATCCATGCCTACCTCTGATAATAATCTTTCCCAAAAAGAGCCTTTTTCATAAACAACGGTTGACTCTGTTAATTTGATTCCGAGCTTTTTTGATAAGTATTCGAGTGCTTCAATCTCACCGCCAAGACCATCTATGAGCCCTAATGACAAGGCCTGGGAACCCGTGAAAATCTGGCCTTGGGATACCGAGTCAATGTTTGTGATTTTTTCTTTTCGATAGGCTAAAACATCGCTGATAAATTGATTGTGGACTTCATCAAGCATGCTCTGGATCATTTCTTTTTCGACAGGCGTTGATTCCCTCGAGTACGACATGATATCTTTGTAGAGTCCGGACTTGAATGTTTTGTCTTCTATTCCAACTTTTTTAAACAGTTCTTCCAGGTTAAACCCGTGCATGATAACCCCGATACTTCCCACGAGCGAGCCTTTGTTGGCAAAGATGTAATTAGCAGCACTGGCTGTGTAATAACCGCCTGAAGCACCGATGTCAGCGATAGATACCGCAACATATTTTTTCGATTTTCGAATCCGCGATATTGCATTATAGAGTTCCTGAGATGCTCCGACAGTTCCTCCTGGGCTATTAATTCGTATCAATACACCTTTTATGTTGGCGGTATACGCCGCTTGCTGGAGTGAGACTAGCGCTCGATGTGAGGAGTTGTCAGAGAAACTTAGTTTGTCTTTGCTTACCTCACTTTGGATAACGCCTTCTATATTAACAACCAGAATTTTGGATTGTGTTGATAAAAATCTTTTTTTAGATTGGCTGGGAAAAGTCGAAATTTGAAAAAAACTGACGAATACGGACAATGTACAGAGCGCTAGTATAAATAGTAGAATGTAGCTGTTTTTGTTTAACATAGGACAATTCCTCAGCATTATTTAAAATTTGAGTTCATTCTATCATATAACCTGAAAAATAAAAGCTTGAATTACAGGTTTTTTATGGTATTGAGATAGTGTGATTGTTTTATATGGTTTTTTTGTAATTTATTTTGTGTTTTTAGAGGTCCGGTATTTTCAAGAAAAACCCTGATAAGAAAAAATGGACAAAAGAAATAGTTTGATTTAAAATGCCGGCAATAATAAACGAAGGCTGGATGCTTCTTAGTCCAGCGGTTGTTGAAATAATGATAGTTTAGCGTTAATTAATTAGATGTAATAATTATTCTTAATGAGTTTGTATGTTTTTATTCATGGTTAGGGGGGGAATGTGCCTTCAAGGGATATTGGTAAAACAATAGAAATACTCCTCATCGAGGATAATCCTGGAGATGTTCGTTTAACGCGAGAAGTGTTGAAAGAATCGAATGCGCGTAACAAATTAAGTGTGGCAAGCGATGGAGAAGAGGCCATGGACTTCCTTTATAAACGAGGAAAATATTCCGAAGCGCCGGTTCCTGACCTTATTTTGCTTGATCTTAATCTGCCTAAAAAAGATGGAAGAGAAGTCCTGGCGGAAATAAAAAATGATAAAGATCTCAAACGTATTCCGGTTATTGTACTAACAACATCACGGAATCAAAAAGATATTATCAATGCGTATCAGCTTAACGCTAATTGTTACATCACTAAGCCTGTGGATTTAGAGCAGTTCATTAAAGTGATTAAAGGGATTGAGTCGTTCTGGTTTTCGATTGTCGAACTTCCTTCCCGTGCATATTGAATATTTTGCCGAGAGTACATGTTTGGGCCGGTAAATCCTTTGTATAAAGGCGGTTGGCGGTGTTAAATAAAGACTAAAAAAATGATTTAAAAGGTGTATAATATCAAGAGCATATATTATTGATGCTCACTGCCAGGTATGATTAGTAATATATTGTAGTAGAAAAAAATAATGTTTTATTGTTGCTTTGATAAGAACAAGTGATTTGTACGGAGGCATAATCATTATGAAAACTAAGATAATCATGTTAGTAGAGGATAATCATGATGATGAGGAATTGACAATACGCGCGCTTAATAAAAACAAAATTGCTAGTGAAATTATTGTAGCTCGTGACGGAGCAGAGGCGCTAAGCTATTTCGAAAAGGCTAAAGCTGATAACCTGGAGTTTCCTAAAGTTATCCTTTTGGACCTTAAGCTGCCTAAAATTGATGGCTTGGAAGTATTGAGACATATAAGAGAAGATGATAGTACAAAGTTAATTCCTGTAGTTATTCTAACCTCCTCTAATGAGGAGAAAGATATTGTAGAATGTTATAACCTTAAAGCAAACAGCTACATCCGTAAACCGGTAGATTTTTCGCAATTTGTGGAGACGATTCGACAGCTCGGTGTTTATTGGGTATTACTTAACGAAGTTCCTTCAAACAAGAAGCCTTAGCCTATATCCCCTTAATAACAAACATAACCTAGTGCCATATTATTTATATTTGGAAGGTGATAACTTATGGCCAAAGAATTACGTATACTCATTGTTGAAGATTCTGAAGATGATGCTTATTTTATGATAAGAGAGGTAAGGAGGGGTGGGTATTCTGTGATTTCTGAAAGGGTTGAGAGTGCTGTAGACATGAAGAGTTTGCTCGAATCAAAAACCTGGGATGTGATAATATCCGATTACAATTTGCCTAAGTTTAGCGCACCAGAAGCATTGAAACTTATCAAAGCTCTACGTATAGATTTGCCTTTCATTATTATATCTGGAGTTGTTGGCGAAGAGATCGCGGTGAAGGCTATGAAAGCTGGCGCTCACGATTTTATTATGAAAGGCAATCTGACCAGATTAGTCCCGGCAATTGAGCGAGAGTTAAAGGAAGCGGAGGATCGCCGTGAACGGATTAACGCTGAACAGCAATTGCGCAATTCAGAAGAGAGGTACCGTGCGGTTATCGAATTGTCGCCGGATGGTATTTTTATCTATAACGCGGAAGCAATAGTATTTGCAAATTCAGCTTCAGCTGTCCTTGTCGGATTGAACCGACCTGAAGATATCGTAAGAAGTTCAATATACGATTTTGTGCATCCTGAATCTCGACGCATTATTACGGATACATTTAATGACGTATTATTATTAAATAAAAAAATATTTTTTAGAGATTTGAAGCTTTTGAAGGAAGCCGGTCCAATAGTTTTTGTCGATGGGGCAGCAGTGCCTTTTAACTATATGGGCGAGAAGGCTATCCTGTTAGAGGCTCGAGACATCACTGAGCGCAAATCTATGGAAGAAGCGTTGATGAAAGCTCGGGATGAATTGGAGCTACGGGTTAAGCAACGGACGAATGAACTGGAGATATCGAATGAGCAATTAAGGCAAGAGATCAATGAGCGTCATCGCATTGAAGCTGCCCTTGAACGCCAAGCACAGGAATTGATTGAATCAAACAGTAAACTTGAGAAAGTCAATCAGGAACTTGAAAGAAGTAATCGGGAGCTTGAGCTTTTTGCTTACGTAGCCTCTCATGATTTGCAGGAACCGTTGAGAATGGTAGCCAGCTATGTGCAGCTTCTGGCACGCAGGTATAAAGGAAAGTTCGATACTGATGCTGATGAGTTCATTAATTACGCGGTTGATGGAGCTACTCGAATGCAGCAAATGATTAATGATTTGCTACTCTATTCCCGGGTGGAAACCCAAGGGAAAGAGTTAGCACCAGTAGATTGCGAACTGGTATTTAATCGTACGATATCTGATCTGCAATTAAAAATAGATGAAACAAAAGCTGTAGTTACTAGTGATCCTTTACCGCTCGTTGTCGGGGATGAGTTCCAGCTTGGTCAACTGTTCCAGAATCTAATAGGGAATGCTATTAAGTTCCATGGGATAGAACCCCCTCGAGTCCATATTTCGGCAGAGCGAAAAGGAACAGAATGGCTTTTTTCCGTAAAAGATAATGGGATTGGCCTGGACCAGAAATACTCGGAGAGAATTTTTGTTGTTTTTCAGCGATTACATTTTCGCGATGAGTATCAAGGTACCGGAATAGGGTTGGCTGTTTGTAAAAAGATTGTAGAGCGGCATGGAGGGAGAATCTGGGTTGAATCAACCCCGGGGAAAGGCTCTGTATTTTACTTTACATTAAAAGCAATTTGATAATATTTTCATTTTAAGGGGCAGTGTTCCCTTTACCGCTAATAATTAATACGATTTATTAGCGGATAATTGAAAGGGGTTTCTATGAGAATTTTGGTTGTTGAAGATAATCCGGCTGATTTTCGATTGGTAAGAGAAGTATTGCTGGATGTTACTAATGTTCGTTTCGAGCTTACTCATGAAGTTATGCTTAGTGAAGCTTTGGAAAGGCTGGACCAGGAGAAATTTGATATTATTTTACTTGATCTATCCTTGCCTGACAGTTATGGAATTGATACGTTTACAGCGATTAATGCGAAGGCCTCAGATGTTCCCATTGTTATCCTCAGCGGATTCAATGATGAATCTTTTGCGATTAGAGCTGTCCAGAAAGGTGCTCAGGATTATCTCGTAAAAGGCCAAATTAATGGTAACATGTTGATGCGTTCTTTGCGGTACTCAGTCGAGAGAAAAGGAATGGAAGAAGCCTTGCGTAAAGCCTATGACGTCCTAGTGTCGCGAGTTAACGAATGTATGGATAAGCTTGAAATGGCGAACCAGCGGCTGGATGAAGAAATATCGCAGCATAGTAGTCTGCGGGATGCAGTCTATAGTTCAAAAAATGTTTTGGATGTAATAATTGATAATATTCCCTATGGTATTTCATGGAAGGACTCTCATTTTGTTTATAAAGGCTGTAATAATACTTATGCAAAATTAGCGGGGTTCACGGCGTCGGTTGATATCATTGATAAGACTGATGATGCTATGAATTGGAGTAAACAATCTCTAGAGAAATTACGAGAGATGGATCAGCATGTGCTGTATACAAAAAACCCTGACTACAAAGAAGGGCTTCTTCTCGAATATTCCAACGGAAAAAAAATACGAGTAAATGTTAACCGGATTCCACTTTTTGACAGCGAAGGGCGTGTCCGAGGGATAATTGAAATTTATGGAAATTCAGCAGCGGCATAATTTGCCGCTCTTTGACGAGCCCGTTTTGCTTTTGTATAATAATAGCATGCTCAGTTCTATTTGCTTATGCCTTGGCACCAGTATGGTTTGTACTACCGCCACTTATTTGTAGATTCCTCCAACGTGTTTTTAACTGATAGCATTTCAGTGGGTTATAAGGAATTTTTTCCGATTGACTGGAAGATTATTGTCGCACTTACTATTAATCGGTGAGTGAAAAACCCGGAGTAATGAGCTCTGTGTAATAAGGAAGTACTGTATTATGTTTATTAACTCAAGTCTTTTAATTGTTATGTTGTTTTCTATAATAACTGTCCAGTTCATCGTTATTGTTAAGCAATACAATATATATAAATTATTAAAAAAACGCTATTCTAAGATTGAGGTCCGGATTAAAAGGCATATTGAGAAATTTATACAGACGAAAGAATTGCTTGATTATTCTGCAGTGGAAAAAAAACGACTTGAGAAGGAACAGAATCATTTGCTCTGGAAAATTGAGAATATCAGCTATAAGCTGAAAGAGCTTGAATGCCTATTATCGCGAGATATAGGTATGCCGCCTACAGTATCATTTAAGGAATGCATGCTTAATGAATTTTCGGATAATTATGACGTTGAAGGTAGCTATCCTAAAAACAGTATTTTAGAAAAAGTTGTCCGGTTGCAGGAAATCACCAGAAATGTTCTTCAGCATTGCCGATTTGAGAGAATGAAGAGCACTCAACACTATTTGAATCCAAGCGTTACTGTAATAAAAGAGATGACGACGGAACCCTCTTCATTTAAGCCCTCTTTACATTTCAAATAAAGCGAGTTACATAATATACCCGTAAATATTTTTCAGATCAAAGACTTAAGTATGCGGGGGCTGGTATGAGATTTTTGTTGGTGGAAGATAATCCTGGTGATGCACGACTGGTCCGGGAGCACTTGTCGGAAGTTGCCAATCTTTCGATAGAGCTTGAAAATGTAATGAGCTTAAGCGAAGCGATCGAACGATTGCATGTTAAACAATTCGATATAATTCTTCTGGACCTTTCTTTGCCTGATAGCCAGGGGCTGGATACTTTTTATGGTATAAATTCCCAGGCGCCGAATACGGCGATTATTATTTTGACTGGCTTTAATGATGAGCAATTTGCGGTAAAGGCTGTTCACGAAGGAGCACAAGATTATCTCGTTAAGGGTTGGGCGAATAGCGATGTCCTTCTTCGATCAATTAAATACGCAGCAGAACGTAAAAAGTCAGAAGAAGAGCGATTGCAACGCGAAAAGCTCCAAGGGGTACTTGAGATGGCTGGGGCCGCTTGTCATGAACTCAACCAGCCGATGCAAGCAATTTTGGGATACGTAGCGCTTCTTCTGGCAGAACTTCCAAAGGATAGCCAGTTATACACTATTGTCAACAAAATTCAGGAAGAAGTTGAAAGGCTGGCAGTAATAACCGGAAAACTAAGCACCATTAGCAAATATGTGGCATACGATTATAGTAAAGGGGTTAAAGTAATCGATATCGACAAATCATCCGAGGGCTTTTAATCCGGTTTTCTCTTGAAAATATTTTTCCCTATTTTTTTCAATTATTACTCCGATTATTAAACAGCATCCAGGTATCCTTGTATGATAACTGCATCTGCTTAAAAGGTTTTCTTTTCTTGTGATCCGGGTTTGTTTTTATTGTTACCATAGAAATTAAATTTGAATAGATAATGTTTGTCGGCTATAATTATATGAAGGGAGTTTATTATATTTCAAAAAATATATTAACTTAAATCAATATTGGGGAGCGGTTAGTTTTGCGTGATATTAGCAATCTTGAATTTGGTACCCAACAGTGTAGGAGAGCGGATCGGGACTGCAGCTTCAAGCTTAAGTGCTTCTGTGATTACTAACAAATGAAAAGAAAGGTTTAGCATGAAAAAGAATATGAAGTTAAGCGCAAAAATAGCACTGGGATGTGCCGGGTTACTGGCAATTATGCTTGTACTTAGCGGGATATCTATTGTCATTATGAAAGGTGTTCAAGGAAAAACCTCTGTTCTTGCTAAGGAATATGTTCCTCAGAGCAAGATACTCGAAGGTTTACAGAAGTCCTATCTGTTAGTTCTGGTGGATATGCGAGGGTACCAGCTTAGCTTAGACAAAAGTTATTTAATAGGAGGCCGCAAGAGACTTGTTACCGTTAAAGAGTATCTTGCAGAAGCTGAAGTTTTGCTCAAGCAAGCCACTCATCTCACTCAGTTTAAAGAAAGAATAGAAAATATTAAGAATAAACTGGCAGAATATGAAGATCTTGTTGGTCAGGGGGAGACTGCTGATGATCAGTTTAAACAAGCTCGTGCCTTATTGGATGAAGCATCGTCAGTGTTTCAAGAGAACTGTACAGGCTATGTAGATATTCAATATCCAAAACTAAAAGAAGAGATTAATAACGGGAATAATAAAGTAAAAGCAGTTGAACGCGTATGGAAGATATCCCTTATGAAGGAAATTTCCGACATAGGCGCTGCATTGGAGCGGAACACCTGGAAAGCAATTGCCGAGCGTAATCTAACGCTTATTGGCGATGCAGACAAGCAGTTCTCTGATATCGAGGACCGGCGTAAACTTATTCTTGCTACGACAGTTCAGTTGAAAAATCTGGAGCAGCTGGAAAAAATGAGAATTTCTATGCTTCAATATGATACTGCAATGGATGAAATGTTTAGTAACTGGAATAAGGTTCAAGATGTTGCAGTAAAACGATTGGAAATAGGTAACTCGATTTTGGAACAGATCGGAGTCGTTTCAGAAATCGGCCTCCAAAATACTGTCGCTACGTCAAAGAGTGTGTCTTTTTCATTATCCTCCGCGTCCGTAATTATGATTATAGGGTTAATTGTTGCTATTGGTATCGGCGGTTTAATCGTGTTTTTTATAACAAGCTCAATCACCGGCCCGATTACCAGGATTATTTCCAGATTGAATTCGAGTTCGGAGCAAGTAGCGTCAGCATCTAATCAGGTATCAAAGGCAAGTGAGCAGATGGCGGAAGGCGCTAGTGAACAAGCTTCAAGCTTAGAAGAGACGTCTGCTTCTCTTGAAGAAATGTCTTCGATGATTACACAGAATGCCGATAATACTAAACAGGCAAATAGGTTGGCAACTATAGTTCAAGATGCGGCCAAAAAGAGCAGCGAAGCTATGTCCCGTATGTCAGAAGCAATTAGCAAAATCAAAAGTTCGTCGGACGAAACGGCGAAAATACTTAAGACAATCGATGAAATTGCCTTTCAGACTAATCTTCTGGCACTTAATGCAGCGGTAGAAGCTGCCAGGGCAGGAGAATCTGGTAAGGGATTCGCAGTTGTTGCAGAAGAAGTTCGCAATTTAGCGCATCGAAGTGCGGAAGCGGCTAAGAACACCGCCAACCTGATCGAGGGATCTCAAAAGAATGCTGAGAATGGCGTAGCCGTATCTTCAGAAGTCGCTGCTATCCTGAAAGAAATTGTTGAAGGTGTTCAGAAGGTTACGGAACTCATCGCAGAGGTGTCTTCAGCATCTGAAGAGCAGTCCCGTGGTATAGAACAGGTTAATACAGCAGTGGCTCAAATGAATAAAGTGACCCAAACCAATGCTGCAAATTCTGAAGAGTCTGCATCTGCTAGTGAGCAGCTCTCGGCACAAGCACAAGAACTTAATGACATGGTGAAGGCATTAAATGTTGTTATTTTTGGTGGTATTGGCAATATTGGTGCTCAGATGACTACAGAAGATAGTGGAAAAAAACGATGGAATAAGGCGATCCATGGAGAATTTACAAAAGAATCGCTGAAGATTGTTCCTGAACAAGTTATTCCTTTTGATGATGATGATTTTAAGGGGTTTTAACTGCGAAATAAAACCGAGAATTATGTTTAGGAATGCCTTGTTTGTTTGATAATTTTTTGTTCATTCTCGCTGATTATAAAAAAGTATTTTGTGATTTTATATTCTGAATATGGAAAATAATTGACAGTAAATTTTTTTTAATCTGATAATATTTCAGTGAAGAAAGGAAGAGATATATGGCTGACTTGGTAAAAATTGCTGAGAATAAAGTTCTTAGTACAATTGTTGACAAGGGTAATAAATATCTTACTTTTGAGCTAAATGAAGAGGAGTACGGTCTTGAAATTCTTAAAGTTCAAGAAATTATCGGGATGATGAACGTAACTCATGTTCCTAGAATGCCTGAATATGTTAAAGGTGTTATTAATCTGCGAGGAAAAATCATTCCTATTATTGATTTGCGAATGAAGTTCGAAATGCAAGCCCAAGAATATAATGAGAGGACCTGTATCGTAGAAGTGCAGGTGCAAAATCATGGGCAGAACGTTATCATGGGGGTTATTGTCGATAGAGTGTCAGAAGTACTTGATATTGCAGATAAACAAATTGAAGAGACTCCTGCATTCGGTGCCAATGTTAATACTGAGTTTATTACCGGCATGGGGAAAGTGGGTCAGAGGGTAGTGATGCTTCTTGATATCGATAAAGTTTTTTCATATGATGAAATGGAGATAGTTCGCAAGACAAAAGAACCAACCTAGCTAAGAGTGTTTATATTTTTTCTTTGATATGCTCATTTATATAATTTAAATAATTGTATCCTACAACCTGATAACTTTTCAGGTTGCGGGATTATTATTTTTCTGGTAACCTATTGAAAGAATTTGGGTTCGTTACATTGCGGTGAAATGCTTTGTGTAATAATCCTGACTATCCTAAATGTAATAATTAATGCCCCTTTGTGCTTCTATTTAGGAAGTTAAGGGTATCTATTACTTATAATTTAATAAGAAGGGGTGGCTTTTATGGTCGCAAAAACATCACTGGAAGATAAAAAAAATATTTCTAATTATCGAGCAATTTTAGAAACTACTATGTACGGGAATAATGTTGTACCGGTTAATTCTGTTGCCGAAGCGTACGAGCTCGCTAAGAAAGCTCCTGGAACGATTGTTACTGACCAGGATGTCTTTCAGCCTGAAGCGCAAGGGTTGCCTATAGGAGCGAAAGTTCTTGTTATGAACGATGGTGAAGTGTATGGGAGGTTCGCCGGAGCACGTAAGATAGCAGGGATGAAAGGCGTTAACAGCGAAGAATTAAGTGCTGTCCTCAGGGAAGCTGCCTATCATAGTAGATTCAAGAAAATGTATTGCGCAGAAGCTTATGTTGGATTGCACGAAGGTTTTATCATTAAAGCGAGACTTCTTATTCCGGAAGGATTCGAAAACAACGTTTTAAGTTGGATGCTTAATTTTCAGGAAACAAATGCAAAGTATCAGGCGATACACAAGAACTCGAAGGAATTGGATGCGAAAGAAATTGTGATTTTTTCAGATCCTACGTATTATCCTCCTGCTTATCCGTTGGGTCTTGCATTTTTTGATACTGAGCATAACTGTGCGTGTCTATTAGGAATGCGTTATTTTGGGGAACATAAAAAAGGTACGCTTACGCTCGCTTGGAAGACTGCGAATAAACTTGGGTATGCTTCCTGCCATGGCGGTCTGAAACGATATAACAATAATGGATACGTGGCAGCGTTTTTCGGGCTTTCCGGATCAGGGAAATCTACATTAACCCATGCGAAACACGATGGGAAATACGATATTACTGTGCTCCATGACGATGCTTTCATTATTAATGTAAAAGAAAAATATTCGATAGCGCTGGAACCGGCATATTTTGACAAGACTCAGGATTATGCTATCGGATCGGAAGATAATAAATATATTCTTACTGCGCAGAATATTGGTGTTATGCTTGATAGTGAAGGGAAGAAGATATTAGTTACTGAAGATATTCGTAATCCGAATGGAAGAGCTGTTAAATCAAAACTATGGACACCGAACAGGATTGATAGGATTGATGAGAAGATTAAAGCGGTTTTCTGGCTTATGAAAGATCCGACGTTGCCTCCAGTGGTTAAGATTACTGATCCAATCCTCGGTGCTGTGCTCGGAGCTACACTTGCGACGAAGAGAACTTCAGCAGAGCGACTTGCTCCGGGAGTTGATCCGAATGCGTTGGTCATCGAACCTTATGCTAACCCCTTCAGGACCTATCCGTTAGCGGAAGATTACCAGAAGTTTAAAGAATTGTTGAGTACGGGTGTAGAGTGTTTTATTCTTAATACCGGAGATTTTATGGGAACCAAAGTTAAACCTGCTGACACTATCGGTATTATAGAAGCTATTGTTGAAGGAACAGCTTCGTTCAAGTTTTGGGCTGGTGCTTTACAGATACTTGAGCTTGATCCTAAGTTTATGCCGAATTTGGCTGATGCCGGTTACAACGCGCAGTTAAAGGCAAGAATGGAAGATAGAGTAAAATATTTTGAGAGCAGAAGCGAAGAAACCGGCGGGTTCGATGTTATGCCGGATGAATGTATAGCTGCGGTTAGAAAGATGTTAGAAACGATCTAATAGCTATAAAAGCTAGTTTAGTAAATTGAGCATGACTCCCCTTAAGTGGGGAGTTTTTTTTAAAATTCTGTTTATTCTCAGAAGACGTAATTTTATATTTTTCTTGAAAAAGAAAACAGCTTATGTTATAGTTTTAATGTTTTTGATATCATTAATAAAAACTATTTGTATATCCACTCTTCAAATAGTTTACCTTTTACGGAGAGATGGCAGAGTGGTTGATAGCTCCAGTCTTGAAAACTGGCGTACCTTTGCGGGTACCGGGGGTTCGAATCCCTCTCTCTCCGCCAACTATACCTAATAATCCAACCATCTAATCCGATGACAGTTTAATTAACTTTCATATGCTTTTTTTAAGCCTTCAATATCAAATTTTTTCATTTTGAGGAACGCTTCGGTTACTTGCGCCGATTTCTTGCTGTCTTTGTTCTTGAGCATTTCATCCATAACAGTGGGCACAATCTGCCATGAGAGGCCGTATTTGTCTTTTAGCCAACCGCACTGCTCCGCCTTTGGGTCTGCGGAGAGCTTTTCCCAGTAATAGTCTATTTCATCTTGGGTATCGCAGTGCACCATGAATGATATGGCTTCATTAAAGGTAAAGTTGTGTTCATGAGCACTGTCCATGGCCGCAAATTCATGTTCTCTGTTTTATCTCACGGTCGCCAATGAACATTATCTGCCAGGAAAGACCACATTTGTCTTGCACCCATCCATATTTTTCGCTGAAAGGATACTCTCCAAGCTCCATGAGCGCCGTGCCTCCCTCTAATAGCTTTTTCCATAATGCATCAACCTTGTCCTTGGTCTTGCCGGCAACAAGAAATGATACTGACGGATTGAATTAAAATAGCGGTTCTGCACTGATGAGTGTGAATTCCTGTTCCATAAGTTCATTGGTGACAATATCTACCGTGCCCGAAGGAGTGTTATAAAGCGTTGTCGAACTCTTAATGGCTGAGTCCTCGAAGAGTGATGTGTAGAACTCAGCCGCCTCTTTAGCTTCTTTGTCAAACCATAAATGCTGAGTGATTGCTAGCATTTATGTCATTATATTCCTTTTCATAGCATTGCATTTTACATTGGACTTGGCTGTAATATACTTACCCTGTTGCCTTCCGTATCAACGAATGACACATATAGTCCGACCCCTGGTATTTCCATCGGTTCACCCAACACTTTCCCTCCCGCTCCTTCAACTTTTTTCATCGCATTTTTGACATCAGCTACTGCAATAACCACGGATGGGTATTGTGCGGGCATATCATTTGTTTTTTGAAAAAATCCGCCGTTGATCCTGCCAGGTTCTTTGGGGAAACCCTTTTCGTCTGTCTCAGTGGTGGTAACAAGAATATAATCTCCCATCTCAGGCCCTAACTGCTTAGTTTCCCAGCCAAAAGCTTTTGTGTAGAAATCTGCCATACGTTTTCTGTCTTCTGCAGGCATTTCAAAATGTACTACCGGATTCATTTCTGCCATTTGTTTATTCCCCCCTTTATTTTTTCATATTTTCGGGCATTTTTGATTCGTTCATATAGGGAATTTCCCAAATATGTCCATCATGACTTAGTTTACTAAAGTGATATATAATCCTTTGGTAATCGAATTGCAACTGGAAATTTTCCCTTGTTATTCTCTAACTCGACGTACCAGGAATAATTCATATAAGTTAATGAGACCTATAGAACGATAAATGGCAGGTCTTCTCCAACTATTTAAGCGCATCTTTTTTTCTTCTCAGAGTACCATCAAAAAACTCATTTACCCCCCTGAAAATAGTATTGTTTAAATTATGTTGTAGGTAATTGCTTATCCTGTGAATGCAGCTATGGTTGCTCGGAGGATATTTTTTCGGAGAAGGTGTTCCTGGACAGACACTCAATGAAGTCTGGAATTCCTCAGATGGCAAAAACTGGAGTAAGATAACCGCCAGCGCCCCATGGAGTCCCCGTTGCCCAAATTCTCTTGTTTTCAACAGTAAAATTTGGATATTTGGAGGAAAATCAGATAATTGGATCGGTGATATCTGGTACTCTGCTAACGGGACTTCATGGACAAAGGCAAAAAGTTCTACTCCCTGGGATGGAGAAAAATATAAACCTACTTTTGCCGTATTTAACGGCAAGCTATCTGTTATGTATAGCGTTACAAATAGTACTGCCTGGTATTCATCCGATAGCGTTACATGGAAGGAATGTAATTTACCAGGAGATAGTCAAGAATTTGCTGCTACGAGATTTAATAGTAGAATATGGTTGTCAGGGGGAGCCTACAGAAGTGGAGAATATCATTTTACCGAAAATGAGGTCTATTCAATATTTCAGAATTTCTGATTTTTAGATTGTTTTACAAAAGCCCGGGCAAAACTGTCCGGGCTTTTTCAGATTACATCAGCGATTATTATATCCCGTACCAAGTCTCAAATACTCTCAGTAATCCCAAGATGACGTCTCCTTTGCTCCGCCAGTTAGTGCCGGAATTGTATTTAACCAATCCGATAACCGGCTACTAAATAATTATTTGCATCCAATACTTTTTGTTTAAATTCAATGGATTGTTTATCAATAGGTTTAATTTCATCAGAGTTACTTGTTTTAATTGTTGATGACGATCCTATTTTACTATTAGCAGCTATTTCTACATTTTCAATCAAAGCCGAATGTTCAATAAAAACATCATCCATAATAGTTGCCTTGAAAATAATCGATTTAAATCCTATGAAACAATTGTTTCCGATGTTGCAGGGTCCGTGAATAAGGCATCCATGGGATAGCGAGGTTTTCATGCCGACTTTCACGGTAGTTTTTGAAAGAGCATGAATAATGACTCCATCTTGAACATTGCTGTTGTCCCCGATGATAATGGAGCTTTGCAACTCATCGGCTCTTATTACTGCATAAGGACCAATAAAAACATTCTTGCCAATATTCACGTTGCCAATAATTACTGCCGAAGGATGGACAAATGAGTTTTTCGATATTTGAGGAAGTTTGCCTTCCGGATTTTTAGTTATCATTTTTTCTCATAGTGTCATTGGGATTAGTTTTTCGTAGTCTTCAAGCGACCCGTTATTTAAGCAGCATTCAATAATCTTTTTGCCCAAAATATCGAGATCTTCATTTAAATAATTTGATAATTCACTTTTAAAGAAATTACTCAAAAGATCTACTCCTTTATCATAGGCAACAAGTCCTACTTCTGCCTGTTTTTCTACTTGAAAGAAATATTCAGGGACTAAGGTTCCTTCAATGCGCATTTGTTGCGGCGCATAACCTAGTAGCTGACAACGACAGGGAACCAGCTGCTCTTTATGAAACTTGGCTACCCCTCTTCTTGCTAAGTATTCTCTGGATATCCACTGGGGCATAAAGCTCACTTTCCAACTGCCAATATTCTGGTTTGCGAAAAGAACATGTCTTGTTTGGCTCGTATCTATTATCTGTTTTAACAATAAGTTGGCGTGTTTGGTGAATTTCCCGGTAGCAAATGGCCAATATGAGCCAACCCCTTCACTTGTAAGTCCGTCACCTTTAGTAATGCTTGGATTAGAGTCTCCTCTTGGCGAAACTAATCGCCACAGCCATGCTAATGCTGGGGGTAGAATATGGAACATTCCAATGATTCCATAAGAAGGATTGGCCTCAGAGCAGAAGGGAGTTCTTACCCCAAAGGATCTAAAATCAACTTCTACGGGAGTATTCACAACATCTTTGATAAAGTGCCTTGGAAGTATCACCCGAGGATTAGGACAGGGCTTGTCGGGTGAGTCTTCTATATGTTCCCATATTAGTGCTGTGGCATTTGGAACTCCGGCGATATTTAAAAAAATTAAAGGTTTTTCGGGATGAATGGTTAAGTTTTCCAGTGTTAAATCTGTTCCGTAAGCAGTTATGTGGTTTAGCCTGATAAACCAGCCTTCTTCGGCATCATATACAAATAGTTTCTTACTATTCTCGTGACTTGGTGAATCAATCGATAATGCCATATCATCAGTAACGGGCATTAATTTGCATGATTGATTCAGCGTAAGATAAAAGTTTTTATTTGAAATTTGGTTCCTGCCTAATAACAATCTTCCATCTTCTTCCCGGTGGGCATGTTCCAGCATTTCACTTTTTCCACCGCCGCTTGCTCCCTCATGCAGAATAGTGGTTATATTATCGTAGGGTGTTACAACCTGAACAGTTGAACTATGCAGTGTCAGCCAGTTTTCTTCCTCGCCGATCTGCAATAAAACGCCATAAATGCCTTTTTTTGCACTGGGTCCGGGATATAAGTTATATGAAAATATCTCATGCAGTCTATTAATTCGGTTATGAACTACTATTTGTTTGCCGTTAAAATGCGTATGTCTAAACGGCGGAGCTAAATAAACAATTGCTTTAGGATTAAAATCCACAGGAATATCCTCTGGATTAATAAATCCCTGTAAATCAGCGAGCGCACCGACAAAAAAGCCTGCGTTAGCGGGAGCGATTAATAATCCCTTATGTATGGACCTGATTCCCCCAATATTAATAGCTATTAGGATTAATTCCTGATTTTTTAACCAGTCAAAAGTTTCTGCTCTCGTTTTTTCAAAGGGGAAATTGAATACATCGGCAAAACGTGTTTTGTCAGTTTCCTGATTGTCTCCAATTAACATACAATCAGGATCTCTTCTCCGCATATATTTTTCTTTATAATTTACAGCTAATCCATTTTTGCATTTGAAAACGGTTGCTTCCGGTACTATTCTATTATTTCCAATTGGATAGGAAACTTCAAAGATATCTTTCTTTCCACCCATTGCTAACTCTAGAATCTCTTCTCTGTTTTTTGGGAAAACAACTTTTTTAGAAGTATCTAAAATGTTCTTAATATCGTTTGCAATTGTCCATTCCTGCCATAGCTTACTCATAAAAAACCTCCTTAAAATAAAAAAAGCCAATACTAGTCCATTTTTGATGAACTAGTATTGGCTTACTTAATAACTACCAGACGTGCTGGGTTTTATTTAGAGTCTTCCAATTTTTTTTTAAAGTTTAGCTTCATTGTTTGATAAAGTCAATTCATTAACTTCTCTTCTAAATTCTGGTCAAGAGAAAAAACTATTATTCTTTCTCCTGTCTTCGTGCTTATATCACTATGTAAGCTTTTGATCTGACAACTAGTAATGGTATTCACGATTTTCTCAAGCAATATTCTTGCGCCTTCCAAAAGTTTAACTCTGGTTTTTTTTACGAGATCCGCACCTTCAATAGTTTTGGTAAGTTGTTCTTCGGCAGGAGTTAACACTCCTTTTAAGCGAATAAGAATCATGTCTTTGATAATATATGTTTTCGTTTCAGACGGTCCGCGTCCCATATATTCTTTTTCAAACTTGATAATAGCTTCACTTATTTGAGCTTCTATTTTGCCCTTAGTTTTTGGTTCCATTTTTAATTTTCCAACAAAGATTATTTTATTTGTTTTTTATTTTACCACAAAATTATTTAGATGTATTTGATCAGTAGCTGTTAACAGTAGTTCTAATTATAAAGAGCAAAGGTTAACAGAAATAGTTAGTGAGTTAAAAAAATAAACAGGCTAGCATCAAGTAATCATAAAAAAACATCTCCA
>QKMY01000033.1 GCA_003242895.1 Candidatus Margulisiibacteriota bacterium | reverse complement strand
ATACGGCATACTAAAGGCTTGTATTTAGCCTTTATATTTTTTTCTCAAAAACGGGAAAAATAATTGTCGTTGGACAGGAATCATAGTTGACGTTAATCAATGGGCTAATTATTATGGAATGACGCAATACCCAATGCAGTTACGTAAAATAGAGGCACACTTGAGGAGAAGATTGAGAGCACGAATAATCGTGCAACAAAAGAGGAAAATTAATCTAGTACACAAGTTGGAGAAGATGGGTATAAACAGAAGTGACGGTCGCAGAGCAGTATACCGTAACCGAGGGACATGGGCTATGTCACGAATAAGCGTAGTCGAGAAGGCATTTTCGGTAAGATGGTTCGTAGAAGCAGTAGGGCAAAAAAATCGTGTCTGATAAGAAAGAAGTGCATTGGTTTGGGATAAACAAATACATAAAACTGTCATGAAGAGCCGTGTACGGAACCGTACGCACGGTTCTGTGAGAGGACGGGGCTCATGCCCCTCCTACTCGACCGTTATGCCACCGGACTTGAGGTTAACAGGAATCATCTGGAAAATATTGAACATCATTCGCGCACAAAGCCCTCTGAGACACGATGTCGAAGAGGGGGCAACAGACAATCAGGACGATTGGCTGTTGAGGTGGTAGCTTATAAATCAACACGAATTGAAAAGCTTGTTTTATTCTGTAAGCTCATTCTCCAACCCCTTTTCCAGTTCTTCGATGGATGGGAGACTGGTTTTTAAATCATCTGGGATAGCTTCTGTTAATTTGTATTCGGCTATTCCCATCGGTTTTGTTGTATCACGTAATGCGTATTCTGCTGTAAGTTTTTTCTTGGTCTTACAAAGGATGATTCCGATTGATGGGTTATCATGTTGTGATTTTAGCAGATCATCTACAGCAGAGAGATAAAAATTCATCTTACCAACATATTCCGGGAGAAAATCGCCGATTTTTAACTCGATGACTACATAACAATGTAGCCGGGTATGATAAAAAAGCAGGTCAATGTAATAATCTTTTTCATCAAGCTCAAGGTGATATTGGCGACCAATAAAGGCGAATCCTGCTCCCAGTTCAAGTAAAAAGTCAGATATATGCTTAATAAGTTCTTTTTCTACTTCACGTTCATGAGCATCATTCCCAAGGGATAAAAAATCAAACTTGTACGGGTCTTTAATGATTTCTATTGCAAGATCAGAAGTTGGGGCCGAAAGTGTTCGCTCAAAATTTGTGGTTTTTTCTGCCATTGCCTGACGCTGATATAGATTGTTCTCTAACTGATGAACAAGTATATTGCGTGACCAGCCATTTTCGGCAGTCTTTCTTGCATACCAGAGTATTTCATTTTGAGAATCGATCTTATCCAACAACGTAATATTGTGATACCAGGTAATTTGTGCAAGCACCTCTTGCACAATTATATTATCCGGGAAAGTATTGGCAAATTTACGCATATACTTTAGGTTACGCGAAGAAAACCCCTTCATATCAGGAAAAGTTTTTTGCAGATCAGCAGCCAGCCGGTCAATTACTTTTGCTCCCCAGCCTTCTTTCTTTTGTTGTTCGAGGATTGTGTTGCCTATATCCCAGTATAGTAATAGCATTTCGGCATTTACAGATAATGTTGCTTTGATTTGGGCAGTTTTGATCTTTTGCTTGATTAGTGAAAGAGTATCGATGTATGATTTGTCAGGTTTTATATTGCTCATTATGAAATTGCTCCTCAAATTACATTATAATTTTTTTTTATCAATGATTCCTTTTTCCATGTTGAAAATTATTTGTCTGGCTTCAACTTTTGACCCTTTTGAGCGATTACACTTCCAACATAATGTTTGCAGGTTATTTTCTGATGTAATACCTCCTTTCGCAAGAGGAACGATATGGTCTATTTCTAATAATAAATTTTTTTCATCATTAATTGATAATCCGCATTTCTTACAAGTATAATTATCTCTGATTTTGATTATTTCTCGTAAATTTGATGTCATTAATGCTCTTTGGCCTTCAATACTTTTTCTGAATTTTACTAAGTCGTGAAGATGCTTTATAAATTTATCTAGATTTTCTATGTTTAATTTTATATCGCATTTAGAAGAACTATTTCCACCAGGTGATACATATTGAAATGTATAAATTGGAAAGTACAAGTCGCTCAAATCAATAGCTTCCAACCCTAATTTTTTAATCAACTTATTTTTACTGAAAGAATATATTAATATGGGAATGGAATTGCTAATATTGTTCAATATTAAATCTCTTTCGTTTTGCAATAATATTTTTCCTTGTTCAGCAGCAGCAAAATCATTCAATACACTTTCAAAATTTGACAATGTTTCTTCGTTTATTTCTATATCAAAGTATTTGCAAAGATATTTAAATGGCTGAGTACTCGCATTTTTGCAGACAGTTGCAGAGCAATTGTGTTTTAGATTACTTTTAAAGTCTTTACTCCATTCTTTTCTTTTGAAATTATAATTACTATTGTCATATAAATGGCTTTCTCCGTAATCATATGACTTTATATTCACATATGAGCACTTTAACTCTTCAATATGATGATTTAGTTCATTGCAGTTTTTTGTATGGTCTTTAATGCTATCTTTAATATTTTTAAAATCATTACTGTTGAAATACAAATTACTGTAAATTTGATAAATTATTAACATTCCTCCGCAGATTATGGTAATGATTACTATTGGTTGTATTAAAAAAACTACAGCAGATATAATAAGGTATACTGCATATACAATTAAACCTAGAATAATTATTAAGATATTGCCTGGCATTTTCCTTGGCATTTTTATTTCTTCCCTATTGCTTCTTTTTCTATTACAAATTTTATAATACTATAAATATCAAAATTACTCTATAATTCCCGCGCTGGTCAGGACGACCGGTGCTTAGAGGCTGACACGATGTCAGCCGACTTTCTTGCACGCGAATGATGTGGTCTTGAGGCAAGGAGACAACTCATTTAATACCCGGAGGTGGCATAATGTCCATCTAATGTTAAAGCACGGAAGATCGTGAGAAGCCGGTGAGCGTGGAGGAGGAGTCGCTTCTCATGTCTTCAGTGCGGCGTTGAACAGAGGCGCGCAAGAAAGCTGTTTAGTTGCTATGGGAATTCAATCGGTTTTGTGGCTGTGAATTGAAGACTGTAACGATAAGAATAGCGAGAAGATCAAGAAAAACAGGAGAATTTAAAGAGTAGTCAAGCGTGTGGATCAAGCAATGCTGTCTCAAATTTGAAATACGGTCTGGCATAGATAAAAAACGATAGAGATAGGGTATAGCTATCCTGGGGCTATCTGAGATAGCAAATGAACGCAGGTAAGAAGTTAATATTATAACAATCAAAATTGTTTCCTTTAAGGAGGAATAAAAAGCCAGCTGATAAGGTTTTTTGTGATCAAATATCCTTTGCCGCAAAAAGGGCAGATAGAAATATCAAATCCTGTTTTTTCAAAAATGGCCCCGGCACAAGCAGTATGCTCCGGTTTAGTACCATGAATACCCGAAGACGATACAGACATTCCAAGAAGCTGTTTAGCTAACCCTGTTATTTTTTAGTTCCAGAATTCTGTAATTGCTGATAGCAATGCGGTGAGTGTATTTACCCAGATATTTGATGACAGATTCCGGGCTGTTGAAAGTTGGCTTGGAGTAAACGACCCATTCAATTTTATATAATTTACTGATAATCTTGAACAGCTGAACAGTCTGACCAATTCCCCGTCCATATTTGAGTTTGTCCTCCTTCATTAAGATCTTTAGGTAATAAAGGAACTTTTTCTTGAATAAAGCCGATAGGACCTGTACAGGGATCAGGTAATCATTTTTACAGGAAATCCATTTGGTTTGATCAAGAGACAAGCCACCGCCCGGAACGATGCAGTGCAGGTGGGTATGTTCCAGGATTTTCTGATCCCAGGTATGGAGTACGCCGATAAACCCAACCTCAGCGCCCAGATGTTTCTGGTCTTTTCCAAGTTCGATGAGTGTTTCCGAAGCACATTTGAATAAGAGATTGTACATGATTTTCTGGTTCATGAGAATGATCGGTTCAAGCAGGTCGGGTAGTGTAAAAACCACATGAAAATATTGGACCGGAAGTAGGTCGTTTATTCTGGCATCGATCCAGTTAAGAGTTCTGCGGAATTGGCATTTGGGACAGTGGCGGTTTCTGCAGGAATTGTAAGATATTTCTACAGTACCGCAGTAATCACAAACAGTTTGGGAGTTGGCCCCAAGAGCAGGGGTCCTGCAAAGTTGAATAGCGTTCATAGTTTTGTGCTGCCAGAGGGATAGGTTGTGCGAGCTTCTATATTGATCGCCATGCATACGGAAAATATCCGCGACTTCGATATCCGGTTTTTTCAACATGGATTTAGAAATTATCGAAAGGGCTGTTGATGCCTGATAGCGATTGACTGGTGGTGTGGAGATAGATGAGTGTGGTTTTAAGGAGCGCGTGGCCAAGCAGGCGTTGAACAAAAAGGATGTTAACGCCGTCTTCGATGAGATGAGTCGCAAAGCTGTGACGGAGGGAATGGAAGGAGACATCTTTGGTAATGCCAGCAGCTATTTTAGCTTGATGAAAAACACGCTGGATTGTTCTGGTCGTAAGTTGTACATCAGCAAAAAGGTTGTTTTTCTTGCCTTGGAACAAGAAGTTGTTTGGTCTGTAAATAGCATAGTATTCTCTGAGAATATGTAAAGTTTTTTTCGAGAGGATAGTGCTTCTGTCATAACCGCCTTTAGTTTTTCTAATATTGAGCATTAGTCTATCACTGTCGATATCTTTTACCGTGAGATTAACTACTTCAGAGACTCTGAGTCCGGAAGAATAAGCAACAGCAATCATGGCTCTGTGCTTTTTGTTAGTAGTTACGGAGAGTATTTTGTTGATTTCTTCCCGGCTTAGAATGACAGGTAATCTTTTTTTGTCTTTTTTGAACATAGGGATATTGAGCATGACCTCAGGCTGGTTGAGGATGTTTTTGTAAACGACGCTGAGAGCCGAGTAATATATTCTGAGAGTAGAAGAAGCTCTGTTGATCCTGATGAGATGGAGAAGGAAGTTCCTGACTTCTATATTTCCAAGCTGTTTTGGGCTTTTATGATAATAATCCTCAAAACAACGCAAAGCACTAAAATATGCTTTTTGGGTTTTTTTTGCATACCCTTTCAGTTTCAGATATTCTTTTAGTTTTTGCTGGATAGTGTTCATATAGGTCTCCTTTATTTGATAGATATAAATAACTATCGAAATGAAGTGAGAATATTTCTTAAATTATTGGGGGTAGACTAGGAAGGGCTGGTTTAGTTGTAAGTTTCAGAAGCGTTGTGACTAGCGACTATTGTCGCTTTAGTTCAACGTCCGTGGCATATCTGACGCGAAGAGCCGGGGTGCCCGCTGGGCCGGCGATTGAAGTGTCTCATCGTTGACTGGAGTCAACGACAAGGAGCGTGTTTGTCGAAGCAGGCAAGCCTGAACAAATCCAAACTCACTAAACAACAAGTTATCCCTTATAAACAAAAGCGACGCAGCCCGAAGGGTGAGCTTGCAGATCATGCCACTGTTATGTTCCCGAATCCGATGATGTCGGCGGAGCAATATGCTATGCTGTTTCTAGCATATTGACGGAACAGAAACAGCATCGAGATCGAGGCAAGGCGCCCTTTAGGGTTTAGCCGGAGGCCGCCGCAGAGTTGTTGACGGCGAGGCTAGGGCGTAACTGGAATAGATGTCTTTTTCGCCGACATTAGAGCTTAGGCAAGGACGCCTAATCTCTTTTTGTTTTTCTTTTATTGAAAAGATATAATCATTTTGTTAGTATTATAATCATATATTAATGTATTGAATCATACGCTTTAGTAATCGACTATTTTGTTAAGGAGAATGTAGTGATAAAACGCTTTGTAATAACAAAACTTTTTGGTTTTCGCGATGTTGATATTAAGTTCAAAGATAATGTGAAAATTTTAATAGGTGAAAACGGTTTAGGTAAAACAACTATTTTAAATGCTATGTATTTTGTTTTGACCCAAAAATATCATAAATTGGTTCAAATTAATTTTGAAAGTGTAATGTTGGTTTTTGATGATAATAAGACTATAAAGTTTAAGAAATATGAATTGGAAAACTATATAGAAATGTTAGAAAGAAGTAATAATAAAAGGATACCTAAAAGTTTTTTTGAAGGTATAAATATTAATGATATAAAAAAATTTATAACTGAAGAGAAAGATACTTCTATTGAGAAAATAATCCAGTATCTTCTTGTTAATAAAGTAAGACAGTTTGCCCCTTTACGCATTATGGCTCGTGAATTGATGTATTTTGCATCTGAGCCTCTGTTTGAAAATTTCAAACAATGTGCAGCGATTATCGATTCGAAAAAATTTTCAGTTTTGTATTTTCCCACTTATCGCAGGGTTGAAGAGGATTTAAAAAATTTAGGCAAATTTAGAAGGCGGGTTGGCCATCAGTCTTTTGATGATGATTATATAACTGATGAAATAGAAGAAGATATAGAAATTAGTGAAGATATATTAATTCATTTTGGTATGGAAGACGTGGAGTTACGTATAGGTAATATTGAGAAGCTAATAAATAAATCAACTATATCTGGATTTTCAAAATTAACCGGAGAAATGCTATCTCAATTATTAAGAGGGTTTCCTGCAATTGACGACAAGGCTATAGATGCTTTAGATGAAAATACGGTAAAAATTATTATTCATCGAGTTGGAAATAATCTATCAGATCAAGATAGAAATACTATATTGAATCTATTAGAAAAAAAAGATAGTTTAAAGAAAAAACAACATTTGGTGTATTTTATTCTGAAACTGATTGATATTTATGATCAACACAAGCATTTAGATGATTCTGTAAAAAAGTTCGTGTCAGTTTGTAATGAATATTTAAATGATAAGCAATTTATATATGACGAGAGCTCTGTTGATGTTAATATTTATAGAAAAAAGCAAGATGGTTGCCAAGTTTCTTTAAGTATGCTTTCTTCTGGCGAGAAGCAGATAATATCTCTGTTTTCGAAGTTATATTTAGAAGATAAAAGCAATTTGGTAGTATTGTTTGATGAACCAGAGTTGTCTTTGTCGTTAGAGTGGCAAAAAATGTTACTTCCCCATGTTGTAGATTCTAATAAATGTATATTTTTATTATCAGTTACTCATTCGCCTTTTATATTTAATAACGATCTTGATAAATATGCGTCTGGAATGAGTTTGTATGTAAAGGAAAAAGCATGATTGTTGATGAAATGTTAGAAAAAATGCGAGCAGAAGTCGAATCTGAATATGTTGCTTTTACTCAGTTCGCATCAGCATATAAACCTGATAGTGATATCCTGTATTGTTTTTTTGAAGGTAAGGATGATATTAAGTATTATTGCAATCGAATAGAGATTAAAACAGGAAGAGTGTATAAGGATTTTATCTGTGGCGGTAGGGAAAATGTGATTAATATTAATAAAATGATGTCCCGTATTGAGGGATACCGTGATGCTAGTATTTGTTATTTTGTTGATATGGATTACGTTTGTGAAAAGCTTGATGAATCTATTTATATCCTCCCATATTATTCAATTGAAAATTGTTATGTTCAAAATTCTTCAATAAAAAAAGTAATTCTTCATGAATTTGGAGTTGAAGAAAACAGCAAAGATTATATTAAAATAATGAAATTATATGAAAATTTAATAAAGAAGTTTCATGATAATACTTTGCTTTTAAATGCTTTTTTAGCAGTACAAGCGGATTTGAGATTAAAAACTAAATCCAAAACTTATTTGAAAATTGATGATTCTTTGAGGAATTATTTTAGGTTCTTAGTGAAAGATGATTTGAAGAGTTTATGTGATTTAAATGATTTAAAAAAGATATCAATAATTAGAAAAATATTTGAGGATGCTCCTCAAATTGCTGCTGCCGAAATAAAACTTAAGATAATTTATTTTAATAAGAATGATAAGGGAAAATATTTTAGAGGTAAGTTTGAACTTATGTTTTTTATATCTTTTTTAAAAAAATTGAAAAATGAAGTGTGTAAAAAAGATTCGAAGATGTTTGATAAAAGATATAAATGTAATTTAAGTTTTGATTATGTTAATGCTATTTCTCTTTTGTCTCAATATGCAGAAACGCCTCGATCACTTTCTATGTATTTGTCTCTCCTGCATTAATTTATTATAAATCCGTCATGCGCACGGACGCGCATGACACCGCCAGTCGGCGAAAAAATAATCTGACCAAACTATGCAACTTGTTAGTAATCCAACACCAGTCAACAATTGAACATAACTAAATCATATGCGAAGTGTTTTGGTGGATAAATGTGGAATTTAGTATGTTTTCCGAACTTATCGTGATTTTTTTTTGGATAAATGAGCTGGGCTTTGCTATTGGAAAAACGCTTGAGAACCAAATGGCAGAACCTATTATTCCTAAACTGTAATCGCGTGCCGGTTAAGCTGCTTGTCGAAAGATTTATCCTGAAGACTTTAATCCTATAAGTATCTGACCGTTTGAAAAATTCTTTTATTGAGATGCTTGAACAAGGGTTGTTGTCGATCAATGAGTGACTCAATTCTGCTGTCCCTTGCATATTCTGCCGGAGTGCATGTCAGCCAAACAGTCAATTGGCGGGAGTGTGATATTGACTCCTCAGAATTAGTTGTTAGGATTAAGCATGGGAAATGAAGCAAAGACCGGAATTGAAAAAAAGATAGACTCCGTTATAATTCAATTAGCATTAACCGGAAAAAGCGGTTTTTTTAATTATCGAATGAAAGTGAAGTGTTTTTGATGAAAAGGGTTATAATCATTGAGGATAACAAATCCATACCTCAAGGCACGAGTCATGTTTTTCAGCACCTTAATGTGAGAGCTGATTGTGCTGGATCGCTGGAAGGTGTCCTTGCCTGCATTCAGGAGAACATCTATGCAGCAGCGGTTATAGATATCCCGATTCCTGGAATCGATATGGCGGAACTTAATAAAACTATCCGGGAAAAACAACCAGCTATTCTAATAATAGCGACTACCTCGCAGGACGAGGTTCACTCCAGAGACCATTTTTTGAGTTTGGGGTTTGATGAAATACTGTACAAACCATTTAACTTCGAGCAATTAATGAATTACCTTTATTTAAAACAGGTAAACGATGTCCCGGCTGGCTGACAGCCTCGGTTATCGACTATTTTTTCTGTGCACTGGAAAAATAATTCTCAAGTCCTTTTCTGATTGCAGTTGCCGATTTTTTCTGGAATGCCGGATCGATGAGCTTCTGATATTCTTCCGGATGGATCATAAACCCGACTTCAACCAGCACAGCGACGGGGTTCGTTGGACGGGCCAGGACCAGGTTGCCCCAATAGACTCCGTAATCAATCAATCCAAGATCTTGCAGGAGAGAGCGCTGTATTGCCCGGGCCAGCGGGAGTGCCTGGAGATGATAATAATAGGTGCTTGAGCCATGCTCAAGATAGGGATCACGGCCATTGGGCAAGGCATTATTGTGAATACTGATCAGCACATCAGACTTGGCATCTTTAGCGGCGTTTACGCGCTGTTCAAATGAGGGGTTTTCATCCTCGGTTGTTCGTGTCATGACGACAATTGCGCCGAACTGTTCCAGTTCCGATTTTAAAAATGCAGCTATGGCGAGGTTAACTGTTTTTTCTTTGACTCCGGTTGGCCCTATAGCGCCAGCCGCTTCTCCCCCATGTCCGGGATCGATGGTAATTGTTTTGCCGGAGAGGATTCCCTTCGCGGTATTGGTGCGAGGTATTCTTAGTTTTATGACCAGGGTAGTTCCTTCGTAATCCGCCTCAAACCCATGAAGTGCCGCAAACCCCGGTCGAATGTTAATCTCACAGGTATCAGGTCCGCTCTGATTCCAGGTAATATTATCGATAGCGCAGTTCCCGGTTGGATACCGGACGAAATCCAGATTGATCAACGCTCCAAACAGCTGCAGCTTTAGGCCGGACTGGTCAGTTTGATCTAATATGTAAGGAAGCTTTTCTTTTAACGGTATCTTGATAATAATGTTTTGTGTGCTCTGGTCCAAAAATACCTGATAGAGTTCACTGTGCGGCAGCGATGTTCCGGGCGGTAATAATTCGATGAACCGGGATTCTATCCAGCCGTCCCTGTTTTTTCCCATCTGAAACCGGTAATATGTGCCAACTTTCCCGGTTATATGTATTTTGACCCCTTGGGGAAGTGGAGTCAGCCGGTTGGCATCCGGAGCTGTTCGAACAACCGCGTTCTGGGTGCTGGTTTGCGCGACAATAGGAAATGCATCCGATAGCACTGTTAAGGTCGAGGGTAATGTTTGGGACACTTCTTCATTGCCGGAGGTTAGCTTAACAACTATAGCTGTTTTCTGAAAGTGATCGGTTGGCTGAATAGCGTACGTTCCTTGATATACCCCGGTGCTCTGTTCCGCTTTTATTGGCTGGTTTTCACAAAAAACGGGTTTGGAAATGTTTTTGTACGATAATGTCTCCTGCATGGGGATATGTGTTGATCCGATCTTTGCGCTCGCCTTATGTCCGGGAGATCCTCTGAATGCGATTTTTATAATATCGCCAGGCAGATATTCCATTTCCTGTCCGGGAACCATGTTGATTGTTGAAATCCGCAAGGGCCTGGCAGTGAAGGAGTATTCAGGGGTTGGTTGATAGACTATAATTTCTTTTGTCTCTTTTCCAGCCTCAAACCAGAGTTTATTCATTCCTGGGCGTACCGGAACTGTAGTAACAAAGCTGCCATTAGGATGGACTTGGACCTGTTTGTTATTAATAAAAAGGGTGTGTTTCGGATCTGATTGTCCGAGTACTATAACTGAGGGAGCATTAATAATCTCGGATTGGCCGGGAGTGATAACGGTGATCGAATTAACACAGGCAGTAATGGCAAAAAAACCACATAGAAAAGCGATTAACTGAGATTTTTGCAGGAATAATTTGTTTTTGTTGAAATACATTTACTCTATCCTTAACCAAGCCTGATTTATCAAAAAAGTATACTGGGACCGGTATTGCCGGAATAAATCCGCAATAGATGCCGGTTGGCTGGCTATTTTGTAAGATATACTTTGATGGATATAGTTATAAGTATATGCTCTGCCTTCCTAATCGTAAACTGTCATTAGTCTATCTTCCGGAATTCGAGGGTGAAACGTACCACTTTCTTCAATTTCAAATTATATAATGTTATAATGCCTGAAGTGTTTTAGGAATTCAGGAGATTTAATTTGAAAAATATCTTCATTATTACTCCCAGTTATCTGATAAAAAAGAAAAAAGACCATGCAGACGGGATTAAACAGCTTGAAAAACTGGGGTTCACTTTTTGCAACCCTGAGTTTGTCAGTATATTTCCCTCGCCACAGGAAAAAGCCCGGCAAATCCATCAGGCCTTTTCTGATCCTAACGTTGATATTGTTCTGGCACAACGCGGCGGGTACAGTGCAATGAAAGCTCTTCCCTACATTGATTTCGAGCTTATTAAAAAATATCCCAAGATCATTGCCGGGTTCAGCGATCTAAGTGCACTGCTCAACCCCATTTTCGAACGTACCGGAATGATTACGCTGCATTCGCCGATGGTGTGGAATATGGGGTCGCCTACCAGCTTTACCGTAAAATCATTTATGAATGCTCTTAATGGGTATCCCGAAAAAAATCTCCTTAAAGGCGCTCCGGTCAAAGTCTATAATCCGGGAACGGCCAGCGGGGTTCTCAAGGGAGGTAATCTGATAACCCTGACAGCGCTTATCGATACAAACTGGGAGATTTCTACTGAAAATGCCATACTTTTTCTTGAGGATGTGGACGAAAAGCTGCATCAGGTTGACCGCTACCTTACCCAGTGGATACTGGCAGGCAAGCTGAGCAAGGTAAACGGGATTATCCTGGGGGATTTTCGCGGCATCAAAAATGCTAAGGTTTATGAGATTATTTCCTCGCAAATGGAAATAACTTTCCCGGTTATTCATTCTTCCTTTATTGGCCATGTAAAGAATAAAATCACTACGCCTATTGGCGCACAGGTCGAATTGAATACGCATACGAAAAGTCTTATTATTGCAGAAATGCCTTTTCCGGGAGTTCATCCATGAATATTATCTGGCTGGCCCTGCTCTCTGTCAGCATCGTTTTTGCTATTTTTACCGGCAACCTTGAACCATTTACCAAATCAATATTCGAGGGAGCAAAATCAGCGGTCGAGATATCGCTTTTTCTGCTTGGAATTGTTTCGATCTGGATGGGAATTACCAGGATTCTGGAAGATTCGGGGTTAATCTATCGGATAGCTCATATTTTCAGGCCAATTATCTCAAGGCTTTTTCGAAATATTCCGAAAGATCATCCTTCAATTACCCCAATTACGCTTAATGTTCTTGCGAACCTGTTTGGGTTGGGTAACGCAGCGACACCGCTGGGCATCAAAGCGATGCAGGATCTGGATACGCTTAACGAGAACAAAGGAACGATCACTTTTGAGATGATGGTTTTTATTATTATCAACACTGCCAGCATTCAGCTGATCCCTTTTTCGGTTATCGGTATCCTTGCCGTATATGGTGCCAAAAACCCTGCGGCTATTGTCCTTCCTGTATTAATTGCTACAGTTATTTCAGCTGTTACCGCGCTGCTTATCCTTTTTAGTTTCAGGAAAATACTTAAATGATCCACTATATCAGCTATATCTCGTTACTTATTATCCCGGGATTTATTCTCTTTACCCTTCTTTACGGTACCTTCAAAAAGGTGAGCGTGTACGACTCTTTTGTTGCCGGCGCCAAAGAAGGCCCGGGAATAATCCTTAATATTTTCCCTTATTTGCTAACCATTTTTGTTGCGATTAAAGGGTTTCAGGCGTCTGGCGCATTTGAATATATCAGGGATATTTTTTATAGTGTGTTTTCGTTTATGCATATCCCGATAGAAGTTATCTCCATGGGTATTATCAAACCGCTCTCCGGCAGTGCTTCAACCGCTTTATTTACCGATATTGTCAAAACTACCGGGCCTGACTCGATGGCAACTACGATGACCGCTGTTATTATGGGGAGCGCCGAAACCACTTTTTATGTGCTTTCTGTTTATCTGGGCGCAGTGAGTATCAAAAAAACCCGCTATCTGGTCCCGGTATGTCTTACCGCTGATCTTATCGGGATTGTTGTTGCTGTTATTATTGTAAAGGTGCTTTTTTAAATTATGTGCCGATTATTAGGAATAACCAATTTTAACTACTTAAAGCACCAGAAAATCATAAATAATTTTTGCGATCTTGCCCGGACCGGTACTGTGCTTGCCGGTGATTCTCCCGGACATGAAGATGGGTGGGGACTGGCCTTTTATGATAACGGTAAATTAGTGGTCCACAAAAGCGGCCTCAATATACTTGATGAACAGGAACCCTTTCTGGATATCCTGGAAAAAGCCGGAGAGTCTCCGGTAATGATACTTCATTTGCGTAAATCAGCCTGGAGTAACACTACCTCTACCCGGCATGCCCATCCCTTTGATTACGAAAACAGGGTTTTTGCACATAACGGCACCGTTTATGATTATAAAGGGCTCCTCAAGGACATAACCATTCCCGGATTGCGCGAAGATGCCCTCGATACCGAAGTTTTTTTTCTGCACTTTCTGAGTTCTGATGTTGCAGATCTTGGCTCAGCTTTTCTTAAGACGGTTGCGCTCATCAAGAATACTCATAGTTACTCTGCACTGAATTGCCTGTTCAGTGACGGAGAAAAAATGTATGCTTACCGGGATTTTTCTAAAGAGCCGGATTATTATTCACTCTTCAAAACCCAGTCTGAAAATTCAGTAATAATCGCGTCTCAGCCTCTTTCTTCGAGCTTGTTGTGGAAACAGATGGATAAAGAAGAATTCTATGTGATTACCGCATAAATAGGCTCCACTAGAAAATACAGGAAGGAATATTTCATGCCGCGTTGCAAGATAACCGTTATAAAAAAAACGTTGAACCAGGATATCGCAAAAGAATACTGCCAGAGCGAGATCAGCACGTGTCCGAGTTTTCAGGTCGGGCAATCGTTTATAGCCGGGTTCGAAAAGCCAGCCGGATTTTGTGACTGGGCCTGGAACGATATTGTCAGGTATGTTGTTGTGATACTAACCGGAGGGAACTTTGCCTCCGGTATTTTTGCCGGGTGGATGAAAGATGAAAATGCCATGATCGCCTGTTGTACTGACGGAGTACGTCCGGTGGTCTTCAAATTGGAAAGACTCGAAGATTAGCGATTGATGGCTTTTTCTCTATTAGTTTTTCACGCTAACACTTTAAGAATACAGCCCCATCGTGGGTAAACCTCCGGGATATGCAGTTTTCCGTTTTTTACGATATATCCCTTTCCCTGATTGAGTAAGTCTGCGAGCTGGGTTCCATTTGGTTGTTGAACCGATAGATTAACGGAGACTTTTTTTTCTGCGCTGTTAATTACGGTAATTATTGTTTCTTGCTCTGATTTTCTCTGGAAAGCCAGGTGTTCGTGAGCTACCAGAAGTTCCTCATAGTTCCCATATTTAAGGGCAGGGGAATTCCGGCGTATTTTTGCCAGTCTGCTGATTGTCTCTGCGAGCTCGTATTTTTTTTTGGTTTTTTGGGCATCGAGAGTCTCTTTGCTTGGCCTCATCGGCGCGTCGCTGTCCTGTTCTTTTTCTCCTTTTATACCCCATTCGCTGCCATAGTAGATGGAGGGTATTCCTGGCATTGTCATCAATATAATATGAAGCGGATAGAGATCTCCGCTATTTTTGAGCACACTGGCAAGCCGGTTTACATCGTGATTGTCGACAAAGTTGTAGAGCTGCAGGTGCTTGTAAATGCCCTTTTCTCCGAATTGTCGTTTTAAGGAAGAAGCAATCTCGAAATAGTTTTTGTCATTATGACTGGAAAAAAGACCTTTATAACATTCGTAATTTGTAATGGAATCCAGGGCTTTATCGTTAGCCCATTTTGTGTAATTGCCATGGATGACCTCTCCTACAAGCCAGAAATCCGGGCGGATACGGCGACAAAAAGCCCCGAGTTCTTCAATGAAACCAAGGTCCAGGCAATCGGCTGCATCGAGTCGTAGTCCGTCAATGTTGTAGGTGGTTATCCATTCCCTTACTGCTTGGAAGAGGTGTTCCTTTACTGCGGTATTCTTTAGATTGAGACTAACGAGATTATAATGACCTTGCCAGGCTTCGTAGGTAAACGGATCATTATATGGACTTCTATGTGCAAAGGACAGTCTGTCGAACCAATCGCAGTACCGGGATTGCTGTAAATTATTACATACGTCACGAAATGCCCAGAAGTCCCGGCCCACATGGTTGAATACCCCGTCCAGGATAACCCGTATTCCTTGCGCGTGCATTTTTGCTACGAGAGAAGTTAGTGATTCCTTGTTTCCCAGCCGGCGGTCAACCCAGTAGTAGTCGGTAGTATCATAGCCATGAGTCGCGGATTCAAAAACCGGGCCCAGGTAAAGTGCGTCTACTCCCAGTCGGTTGATATGCTCTGCCCAATCCATTATTTTTTCCAGACGCGGAACTGCCGGCTTACTGTAATCATTCTGTTCCGGGCAGTCACAGAATCCCAGTGGGTAAATATGATAAAAAAGCGTTGAGTCAAGCCAGTGTTGCATAATGTTGTCTCCTTGATATACCGATCGGTATGGTGGAAGCATAAAAAAATAGGCTTCGTTATTAATTTCCGGGAATATTACCTCCGATATTTTTTATTATACCGATCGGTATAGGCGGCGTCAAGCCAGTATTTTTTCTTTTGTGGTATGCATGCGGAAGCATTTGAATTGCCTGGTATTTAACGCCGGCTTAAATCAGAAAAGAGGTCATCCATAACCTTTTGTTATGAACAACCTCTTTTTGTTGTTATTATTGACGGTGCTCTTGTTAATTATCTTGCGCTAGCAAATTTTCTTCTTTGCATAGGGCGTCTGTCAGGTCGGCCGAATTCAGAACTCGGTGACTTAACTGCGTTATAATCAAAGCCTTGAATCGTGCGGCATATTAGCTCTGCGCCTACATTGCGTTCCAGTGCGTAGACAATGCTGCGTTCTTCTTTGGTTACGAACGTGAAGGCTTCTCCGCTTCGGGTTGCTCTTCCTGTACGACCTATCCGGTGGGTGTACGCTTCCGGTGTGTCTGGAATGTCGTAGTTAATAACATGGGAGATCTGGGACACATCAATGCCCCGGGCTGCTATGTCGGTTGCGACCAATATCTGGAAGGAACCGCTGCGAAATCCGTCAAGTGCAGCCTGTCGTTTGTTTTGCGAGAGGTTGCCCTGGAGCGAAATAGCGCTGAAGCCGCTTTGCTGTAGTTTTTGACCCAGGCTTTTGGCGCGATGTTTGGTCCTGGTAAAAACGAGAACTGACTTGGTTGCCGTACTCTTTAGAATTTCTAGTAACAGAGATGTCTTAAGGTGCTGTTCAACCGGGAATAGTGCATGAGAAATATTGTCTACCGGAGCTTCATGATCTATTTGAATGTGGCTCGGGTTGTTTAGTACATCGTTAGCCAGTCGTCGAATATCCGAAGGCATTGTTGCTGAAAACAACAGTGTTTGTCGGCTATCTTTTACATACCGAAGTATTTTTCTGATGGTCGGGAGAAATCCCATATCAAACATATGATCAGCTTCATCCAGTACGAGGGTTTCGACGTGGGATAGATCTACGGTCCTTTGTTCCAGGTGATCAAGTAACCGGCCAGGACATGCTACGAGGATATCCACGCCTCTTCTGAGGGCCGCAATCTGGTGATAGGTGCTTACTCCGCCATAAACCGCAAGAGTACGTAGGTCGGTCTGTTTTGCAAACACTTTGATTGCAGTATTGATTTGTTCTGCAAGTTCTCTGGTTGGTGCAATGATTAATGCACGGACTTGTCCGCGTTTCCCTGGTAGTAGCCGTTGCAGTAATGGCAGCGCAAAAGCGGCTGTTTTTCCTGTTCCGGTTTGGGCTAGTCCCATAACGTCTCTGCCTTCAAGCACCAATGGAATGGCCTGCTGCTGTATTGGGGTTGGAACTGTGTATCCTAGTGCTTCTACCTGGGCCATAATTCCTTGTGCTAAATTAAATTTTTCAAAACTCATATATACTCCTTTTTTTTCGATAAATTAGATTTATCCGTAATTGATTCTGAATGCTGAAGATCAACAGGTTAAATAATTTATTATTCCTAATCTTCATTAGGTTACTGATCTTTTGGGGATAACGTAATGCGGGGGAAATTAGAAAATGGATTGACAATAATTTATTTATTACATTCATAAAACATTGCACACTATAAGCTAAAAAGTGCGATTCTGTCAACTATATTATTTTCATCCCCTGAAAACTTGTGTGTGGTAATTGGTGTGGGTGTTAATTAATCACGGTGATATTTTGATTGCTAAGTTTTTCGATTACAGCATTATCATCAATAGAATTGCCGATAAGATTGACGTAATGCAGGTTCTGTAGTGAGAGCAGGGGAGTAATATCTCTTATACTATTGAAGGAAAGATCAAGTTCTTTCAGGTTAACTAACCCTGTCAGAAAAGAAAGGTCTTCGATCTGGTTTTCTGACAGGAATAAGGATTCCAGGTTTATTAGGTGTTTCAAGGCGTCGGCATCGGTCAATTTGTTATGTGTAAGGTTCAGGCTCGATATATTGATGCAGTCTTCAATGCCCGACAAATCATTTATATTCAACCCTTGTAATTCGAGATCTCCTTCGAGACGGTGGAGGTCTCCGATATTCCAGTCGTAGCCCAGGTCTCTGCACAATTCTTTGTTCACGGCTTCAGAAAATGATAATTCCGGTTCGTAACTATTGGTTATGTCATCAATATCGGAAAAAATTTCTGATTCGTCGGCGATATGAATGCCGAATTTTATATAATCTTCTTCATTTATCCCGTACTCTTCATAGTAATCAATATAAAGTTCCTGGGTTTCTGGTTTGTCCGAATAGATCTTGGTATAAAATTTCAACAGGCTGACATTCGTGTTCTTATAGGCAGCATCGATTTCGTTGTGAATTGTGATGATTTTGTCCGGATGGTAAAGCCTGATGAGCTGTGCAAATAGTTTATTTACGTATTCTCTGTCGAAAGAGAGCTTGTTTTTTTCGGCAAGCGTTTTTAGCAGGTCATATTGTTTGTTTTTATATGCTGATATGATTTTCGCTGTGATACCGTCCAGCTTTTTGGGTGTCAGTTCTTTTTTCAGATGTTTATAAATAAGATGTATATCGTTTGTCATATATTAATTATTTTTACGTTATTTGAGCTGATATTTGTTCTTTTTTTGGAATACGTATCTGTAGCGCTGATATAAAGTTAAGAATCGCGATGAAGCTTCCGAAAAGGAATACATACTGAAATCCGACTTTCATCCATAGTAGCCCGCCAAGAATGGCCACTGAGATAGAGAAAATATGATCTATTGTAACGGACATCGTGAGAGTCGGGGTGATGTGGTCCGGGTGTATGGCGATTTTCTTGAGATATGTTGCCCGTGCCATATTGACAGACATCAGTAGTTGGTCGACGACAAACAGGATCGAAACAGTAATAAATGCGACATTTTCCGAAAAAATGTCTTTTGCGAAACCGTACCCGAAGCAGACGAAAATCAGCAAGACGGCTTCCAGTATCAGGACCGTTTTTTCTCCTAATTTGTCGATGGCTTTGCCTAGCAACGGCTGGAAGGCAATTCCCGCGATCCCTCCGATCGTTAGAAGGGTTGCAATAACCGTTATGGGTTTGTGGAAGACCGTTACCAGGACCCACGGTGCGAAGGTCAAAAAAATCTGTTTCCGGGTTCCAAACAGGACCGCAAGCCAATAGTAGAGTTTATATTCTTTATGTAATTTTAAGCGGAGCGCGGGCGGGTGTGATTTCCCGGGGTCCATCAAATAGAAGAAAATCGCAGAAGCAAGATAGACGAATGCCGCAATTATGAAGGAAGCCATGTAGTTCAGATGGAGGTATTTGAATCCCAGGAGAATGAAGAAACTGCCGATGATAGTGGCGAAGTTCCTGATACTATTAACTTGTCCGAGCCGTTTCCCGTCCTGACCTGAATGTGCGAGTTCCATGCCGATGCTGCTGGTAAGCGGCAGAAGCAAATGCTGTCCGGCACTAAAGAAAAATATCCAGATAAAGAAAATTGAAAATGTGGTTGGGAAAAAAGCCATCAGTAAAAGTCCCATACTCCCGAGTAAGCCGGCGAGTACTGCGAGCCTTCGGCTTCGAAGGAAGAAGAGTGCCGCAGAAATAAAAGCTACCAGAAAACCGGGCAGTTCTCGTGGGAACTCCAAAAGCGTGCGCTGGATGCTTGAGATCTTATACGTATCGTTTAAGAAATTATTCAGGGTAGAATTGACAATGCTTTCTCCAAACCCGATGAGTGCAATTCCGGCAATAAATAATAGCAGCTCTTTTTTATGGTTTTTTAATGGCTGTAACAATATTATATCCTCACAATTGTGTAAATAGTGTGATTGGCAGGGTAGTGATGTATATTTTTCAAGAGGCACATTGATTTAAGTGTAGTAAAAAATTTTACATCACAACTGCTATTGTAATCTCGAATGGCAAATGTTTCAAATGAAGAAATCTGACAATCGATATTTTTTATAGTTTTTAGCTATGCTGCAGTCTATCATAAATATGTTATAGTTAGAAAATAAATAGAAAGTAACCTATCTATAATAATAGTTTAATAACAATCCTTTGAGGTGTCCTTGTATGTCAAAATTAATGGCCTTAATGAGTCTATTTGTGCTTTTATCCGCATGCCACGCCTATTCTCAGGAAAAGATGATTACAGAGCATGCAGTCTATGGTGCGTATAATCCACCGGCGTTAGCACTTAATTCACGACTTTATTATCAAATTAGCTCAGCGACGGCGAATTCTGATATATGGAATAACAGCAAAGTGGAACTTGGCGTTCGCAATTTATTAACTCCCACTGATGAATGGTGCGGGATTTTTTGTAATTACGAGCCCTATCCTTTTTTTGGCATTTCGGCAGTTGCCGGACCATATCTGATTTATACAACCTTTGGCTATGGGTTCTATTCTGTTGCCGGACCTGACAGCGGGTTTGATAATACGGCTAAAACCGCGATTAAGGCAAAGGATAGAGTTGGTGTCCGGGCAGCAATTACTCCTTCTCTCCGGGCAAAACTGAACTCAATTATCTTCTCCTATTCATATGTCTGCGCTTATTGTGATATGTTTTATTCAGGATATTATATCGACCCTCAGTCCGGGGCTATCACAAAAGGATGTGACAGTACCCAAGTTCAGGAAGTCTATCTGCTGAACGAATTCGGCAATGCTATAGCTGGAATCAATTATTTTGTTAACAAGGTCTCGAGTAGTGCCTATTCAAGCAGAAAGCTGTCTGGAGTATACATAATGAAGAACGTTTTCGAGAAAGATGATAATAGCTATGCTATGCTCCAACTCGGAACGCATCTGAAAGACAGATATCTTGCCGGGACTATGTTTATTTCAGCAGCCCTGGGTGTTAGCTTCAAATAACCTTGGTGGCGCTTACGTTGGGTTATTTGAGCAGGTTATTTACGAAACATATTCTGACTATCTTCAAGTCATCATAACTCACTTTTTGCTCCAGATAATCAAAGGCAGGCTTCAGTCGTTCTGTGCCAAACTTGGTATATGCCGCGAAAGCATTTTTCGTTTCTTGTTCTGACAGGGTTAAAAAAGAGTTGAGGGCCTCTGTTTTTATTTTGTTTCCGAGTAGAACGTGTTTGTATAAATGTTCTAAAATTGTTGGCTCTTTAAGTCCGAATTTTTCGCAAACCTGCGGCACGGTATGTCCTGAGTCTAAATAGGCTGCAATTTCTTCCGTTTTGCGGCTCAATTCCGGCTTTTCTTTAACCCGGGCAGGCGTAAAGGCAGGGGAGGTGTGATTTTTTGCTATATTATTTGTCGAGCAGTATTCCTGGATCACTTCTATGAAACCTGTAGCATATTTGTCTGCCTTAACGCTACCAACTCCGTTGATTGAGAGCATCTCGTCAATATTTTGCGGAAAGAATGTACACATTTCGATCAGCGTTTTATCCCCGAAAATACAGAACGGCGGGACATGTTCTTTTCGTGCATAGTTCAGGCGTACTGCGCGAAGGCTATCGAACAATACCGGATCACACGCAGCCCCATAGACTTTTGCTTTCTTTTTTTCTTTGCGGGCAACTATATGCTTAAAGTAAACTGTGCGGGCTCCGGCAAGAACCTCCTTAGAACCTGGGGTTAATCTGAGAACCGGATATTCACCTTCTACGACTAAATATCCCATATTGATCAGCGAATGGATATAATGCCGCAATTGGTTCTTATTAAATTCAGGCATTAGATTGTAGACACTGAGTTCTTCATGGCCCCGCTCAAATATCTCTTTTTTTTTTGACCCGGATAAGACTTCGATGACATAATTTATGCCGTACTGCTGCCTGAGCCGGGCAACACAGGAGAGAATTTTTTGCGCGATTAATGTGCCGTCGATCTTTTCAACTTCATTGAGGCAATTCCCGCAGTTACCGCAATTATCCTCTAAATATTCAGAACCGAAATAACTGAGAATGTCTTTCCGATGGCAATTAAGCGACATGCACATAGCAAAAATCTGATCGAGTTTTCTTTGTAATTGCAGTTTGACCTGAGGGTCAAGGTTATCCATCATGAATTTTTTGTAGATAACCACGTCAGCAGAAGAATAGAGCATAAGGCATTCAGCGGGTAGTCCGTCACGCCCAGCCCTGCCGATTTCCTGGTAATACTGTTCGATATTTTTAGGCATTTCCAGATGCAGCACGAAACGTACATCAGGCTTATCAATACCCATGCCAAAAGCAACGGTTGCTACGATAATCCGTGATTCATCCTTAATGAACCTGTTCTGGGCGTTGTAACGGTCTTCATTATTCATTCCCGCATGGTATTTTTCGGCAAGATAGCCTTTGCTGAGCAGCAATGCACAGACGTCTTCGGCTTTTTGCCTGGTTGCTGTATAGATTATTCCGGAATCATCCTTATGGGCATTCAAAAACTCCAGCAGCTGTGAAGTTTTATCGAGACGTTCATTAATTCTCAATGTGAGATTAGGGCGATCAAAGCTTCCCTTTACGAGTGCCGGGTGATTAAGTCTGAGCTGTTCGATAATGTCAGCCTCTACATGGAGTGTAGCGGTGGCAGTGAAAGCAACAATGGGCTTTGCCGGGAATTTTTCTTTTAATATTGAGAGATTTCGATATTCCGGTCTGAAAGAATGGCCCCATTGTGATATACAGTGCGCCTCGTCAACAACGATAAACGAAATTGCCGCGTTACTGATAATCTCATCAAAATACTGGGAAGAGAAACGTTCCGGCGCTATGTAGAGCAGCTTGTACTCTTTTAGATTTGCCAGTATCCCGTTGATCTCCCGGTTGCTCAAACTGCTGTTAATATAGGCGACCTTAATGTTGTTTTTTTCAAGGCCTTTCACCTGGTCTTGCATCAGGGCTATCAATGGAGATACTACGATAGCAGTGCCGGGCATTAAAACTGCTGGCAGCTGGTAACACAGCGATTTACCGGACCCGGTAGGCAATATGGCAACTAAATCCTTTCCCTCCATTATCAGTGAAACAACCTCTTTCTGGTATGGCCTGAAACTGTTGAACCCGAAATGTTCTTTGAGCTGGCTTTCAAGTGAGAGAGACTGACACTTATTGTTGTTTTGCATGGTAATATCCTTTTTTATAAACTATATATTTTATAATGCGCCTGAGAAATATTTGCTTTTATTGACCGAGATTTGTTTCTTGTGATAAGTTTACGTACCACAAAGTATAGTTCAAATAATAGTTAACGTCAATAATGCATCGGCGTGCGTTCTCGATCAACTGTGAGCAATCCACTATTTCAAAAAAGCGAAAGCTGATGGGTTTCCCTTTCGAATTTCCTGTCGAAGATCTTTGAATGGCTGGGTATTTGATATTTATTTCTTAGTTTCTTTAGTTTTTCGTAGAGCTCTTTTTTGTAAACAGAAAAATTTTGTTTTTTTGAGAAAATATCTTGATAGGCAGGGAGGATGTCAGGGAATTGCCGTGATAAAAACCCGAAATAGTTTTTTCTGGTTTCAGTATACAGATTTAAAGAACTGGTAATAATATAGTCGACGCTTATGCTTTTTGCTTTTTTAAATATTTCTTCAAGATTCTCCATGCTATCAGTTAATATTGGCAATATCGGCATCATGTGAATGCCGATGCTGACATTAGTTTTTTCTTTCATTTTTTTTAGCATTTCGAATCTATCGTTGATGCTGCTAGCTCCGGGTTCCACCAGCTTTTGGAGGTTTTCATCGGTGGTTATGATCGTCGCGGCAATGCTTACCGGGGTAATCTGTGATAATTCAGCTATGAGGTCAATGTCGCGCATGATCAAGGCTGATTTGGTTGAGATTATAGCGGGGGTCCTGTATTTGATGAGCAGCTTCCAGATATCGGGCATTAGTCTGTATTGTGTTTCTGCCGGTTGATAGGAATCGGTTACTCCTCCGAGATTGATAATATCCTTTTTCCAGCTCTTCTTACAAATTTTCTGTTCGAGTACTTGGGCGATATCTGTTTTTACGTGTATATCACCGAAATAGTCTGTAGATTCCAGGTACTTGTGTGAATATAACGCGAAACAGTATTGGCAGCGATGTCCGCAGCCCCGGTAGATGTTGAGGTCCCAATTAAAGGGTAGGTAGTCGCTGTTTAGTTTGTGAAGAGCGGTTTTTGCTTGGATTTCTTTGTACATTTTTTTTTCTATGAATAGATCTTTTTCTTGTACCTTAGAACCGAAAAGCCATGCTTCTTACTATGATGGAAATTATAGCGCAGCTTTCTGGAGTTCTTTAATTTGTTTTTCATGCTGTTTATGTAGTTTTTGGGTCACGGTGCTAATGGTTTCGGATTCTCTGAACCTCTCTACTGCTAATCGTTGGTTATATCCGTCAATTGCGGTTGAAAGCGTGGCCTTAATAAACTCAGGTGCTGCAGATGTGTTTTTTAGGATATAGCTAAATGGCCGGTATTTTCTCCATACGCTTAGTTCATTGGCTTCTGACTGGTCAGCAGTTGTCAGAATAACCGGGATATCGTAACTCATTCTTTTTATCTCATCAAAAACGTCGAGACCTGACATGTCGGGCAGATTAATATCCAAAAGGACTGTCTTGATTTTGCCTATATTTACCCTGAATTGTTCTATCGCCTCTTTCCCGGACGGACATAATATTATGTTGTAGCTATTCTTGTGCAGCCCGGCAAAACTTTTCAATTGCATATTATTGCCATCGCAATAGATTATCCAATCCTTTTCACTAATTTCAGACATATAATTCGTAACCTTTCTCTTAGTTGCTTTTTCTATAATTAATCTGGCTATAATAACAGTTTTTTTATTATCTGTCTCGATGGATTGCCAGATGCAAGGGGGTACGGGATTTCGGTATTTTATGGACAAAGTTGTAGCGCGCTACATGATAGCTCGGATCAAATCCGTAAAAGTTGAGCTTCATGCGGGCCAGTTCTTCTTTTCTGTAGCGCTCCAAGGGTTTATTTGTTTCATCTGCAGCCCGGCGGGCAAGTTTTATTTTTAGTTTTTCCTCCCAGGCAGGACCGGTAGCCAGTGATTTTGCCTGTGCTGTTATTTCTTCCCGGAATGTTTCCTGTGTGGTACTTAACGTCACATCTATTAGCCCTGCGTCAATTGCTTCTTGTGTGCCAATCGGGAGTCTGTTCGACATAATCTCTCCGGCTTTGTCTAGACCAACTCGTTTGGGAAGCAGGTATGTCCAATATTCGGAACCAAATAAATTGCCGATATTCTTGTAATGGGGGTTAAGGATAATTCCTTCCCGGGCCCATACATGATCACAGGCGAGGGCCATGAATACGCCGCCTGCACCGGCATTTCCCCGTAGCGCCGAGATAGTAATCTGGTCCTCTGTAAGAATGATTTCCCTTACAATATCGTTAATTGCTTCAATGTTGTTTAGTGATTCGTCCGCCGGACATGGTGCAGCTTCAATACAATTAAGATGAATACCGTTCGACCAGAAATCTATCCCGCCCATTAACACGATTACTCTAATATTCCTTTTTTTTATGATGCGGTAGGCTTGTAATAATTGTTGGCATTGGTGTGTATTCATCGCCCCATTATAAAAGTTAAATGCCAGATATCCAACGCCATCGGTTTCCTGGTACGAGATCCCCTGGAAACTGTCGATGCTCACGCCGTACTCGGTTGGTTCAGGAAACTCCGGAATTCCTTGTAGCCGATCACCAAGGACCATTGTCGCCGGAAGCTTGAATCCTCGTTCACCCGAATCAATTCGCATATGGGTTATCCAGACACCGCCGTTAATGGCAGCGACGCAGATTGCCCCATTACGGTGAGCAATGATTTTGCCTGGAGTCCCTTGCATAGTCAGGTCTTCACAGGCATTATATAAGTAACAAACCAGACCTGCAATCGTGCCAAGCGTGCCCGGCACGCCATCTCCGGAACGGATTTTCTGTACAATACGCTGGGCTGTATCGTTTTTCCAATCAATTGCGCGATCGGATTGTTTCATCAACGGATGAAACTGCCCGCGTATTTCATTCTTATTATAGTCGAGCGGGGCAGGGACGAAATCTCCTTGTTCGAATTTTTCAAGTGACTCCAAAATGGCTGTTACGGCTGCTTCGGTTACTTCATTCCGGTAGATACTGCTTTTTGAGGCTTTACGCAGCGGGAACGTGCGTGTGGCCCAAATATCTCCGCCGTCCATTTCGGCGTTTGCCTGGAGGACTGTAATTCCCCATTCGCTTTCACTGTTCATTATTGCCCAGTCAAGCGCTGAAGGGCCACGGTCTCCCTTGATTCCGGGATGAACTACCAGGCAAATATAGTTTTTCCAGATAGTTTCAGGAATAGCACGCTTAAGGAAGGGAGCTACGATAATGTCAGGTTGGAACAGTTCCGTTGCTTTAACTGAAACGGAATCGTTGATATCGAATTCAATAGACATTTCGTGCCCGTGTTTTTTGAGTTCCACAAAAAGTCGTTGGGCTAAACTATTAAAACTATGGGTAAGAAATAATATTTTCATTTATTTAGATGGGTAGCATATCTAAAATACGCCGCGCAGGCGCCTTCATGGGAAACCATGCACGAGCCAACCGGATACTCAGGTGTACAGAGCTTGCCGAATAGTTTGCATTCAGTCGGCAGTTTCAATCCTCGAAGTATAGTGCCGCATTCGCAGCCTTTGTGATCGGGGGAACTGATCGGTTGCATTTGGAACTTGGTTTCGGCGTCGAAATTTTCAAATTGTGCCTTGATACGTAATGCGCTATAAGGTACCTGACCTAATCCGCGCCATTCAAACACTTTGCGTAGTTCGAATGTTTCTGCGACGAGTTGTTTCGCTTTGATATTCCCTTCTCTGGTAACCAGCCGGGGATATGCATTTTCAACTTCGTGTCGGCCTTCATTTACCTGTCTGACGAGCATTAGGACCGCTTCAAGCAGGTCTCCCGCCTCGAAGCCCGCAATAGCAACAGGCTTCTGGTATTCTTGTGCAAAGAACTCGAATGGCTGGCTTCCGATAACAGCGCTGACATGGCCCGGACCAACAAATCCGTCGAGCGGGACCGAGTCAAGTTCACGCACATCGCGTGATTCAAGGATATTCTGGATAGCTGACGGGGTTAGGACATGATTGCAAAAAACACTGAAGTTTTTCAGTCCAAGACTTTCTGCCTGTTTGAGCACTACTGCTGTTGGTGGAGTTGTGGTCTCGAAACCGATTGCAAAGAAAACAACCTCTTGTTCAGGGTTCTCCTGTGCGATTTGAATAGTTTCCAGGCACGAGTAGACCATTCTCACATCTGCGCCCTTGGCTTTTTCATGGAGCAAACTTGTTTTTTTTGAACCCGGAACTCTCATCATGTCACCATATGAACAGAGGATAATGTTTTTTTCTTGGGCTAGCTTAATTGCCATGTCCAATCTGCCGATAGGCAAAACGCAAACCGGACAGCCTGGTCCGTGGATCATTTTAATCTGATCAGGAAGAATACTTTCTAATCCGAATCGAAAAATACTGTGGGTATGTCCGCCACAGAATTCCATGAAGTGGTAGTGCCTGTCTTTATGCGTTTCGGCTTTTAAGTCGGCGATAAGTGCTTTTGAATAATTAATATCGTGAAAGGTCGATGTATATTTCATTTTGAGAAAACCTGCGATAACGATACTCTCTTTTTCCTCAAAAATCAAGTTTTAAGAAATTGGTTTGCTTCACTCATCAAGATTATTTTGCGGTTACATGTGCGATATCTGATAATAACTCTGTCATGATAGGCATGTCTAAGCATGTCTGAGAATGTTTGCTGCCATTTTCGCTATGGCTGTAGTCTTTTTCGGTTGTGCAGACTTCGCCGCCTAGAATAATGGTGTATCCTTCCAAACGATATTTTCTGTTTACCAATAACGCTATCTTGTTTGCGACGGTAGAGCAGGAAATCGCCAATAACCTATCGAAGCCTGTATGGTTATGGTCTAAATAATTCATGAAGCTGCCGCTTGTCGTTACAATATAATGAGTGAGGCTATGCTGCTGTGCCAGATCAATCAGCTCAGATACCGGACAGAGCTTGCATTGGATGCATTTATCGCTGAACTTCCCGGCAGGGCAGAGGTTGCTTTTTAAGCAGTACGAGATAGCTAATAGTATCCGTTTAGGCTTAATTCCATGGAACGCGTCAATCGTTAAGTGCGAGGGAACCGGGATATACGTTCGTTTATCATCTTTCTGTATGATTGGATTCTCTGTGGCAATAATTTCCTGCATTGTTTCGATGATTAACTTATAGACCTTTTTATGTGGAACAGTTCCGGTAAAGAGGTCGACAAAAAATCTGTCAACATTTTTATGCCTTGAATTGACCAGCAAGTCCACTAGTTCGTTATCGCCTAAAAACGGGCGCATTCTTTCGTCCCATTTGAAGTCTTTCTCGTAGAGCTCGCTTATCATTTTGCTTTCGTAATCTGCTAAATGCTCTTTTTGGTTGGTAAGGAGATATTGTGACCCATAATGAGCCGCCCATTTTCCGGAATATCTGGCATAATAGATCCCGCCACCGTGTAAAGGGCTGGAAATTCCTCCGGCATCCCCTACCAGTAGTGTTCTGTCATAAACGAGAGAAGGGTGTATTCGGCAAGGGATCCACCCGCCTTGGCTATGAGTCAGGGCTGCTTTTTTCAAGAGAGGGTGGTTTTGAATAAAAGTGCTGAGTGCGGTTTTTAAATTGATTTTTTTCTGCTGCACATTAGATGCTAGACAGCCGATGCCGACATCCAGGATGTCTCTTTTGGGAAATATCCAGATATAGCCATCCGGTATAATTTCAGAATTAAAAAAGAATTCAATCGAATCGCCATAATGTTCGTTTATCGAAGCTTGCGGCATTTCGAGCCAGCATTTGTAGGCAGCAATATAGTCCGTTGGGTTCATAGCTCTGTTACTCTTCTTGGCAACCAGGGACGACCAGCCACTGGCATCGATTAATAAGCGGGCCTTGATCGTTGAGGTTTTTTCCTTTGTGCTGACTTGAACTTCAACTGCGTTTTTTCTGTAATTGATGTCGATAACCGAAGCCAGCTCGCAGAATCGCGCGCCTGCTTTAGCTGCTTGTTCCTGTAAATAGCAGTCGTAGAGACCACGTTTGACAATTACTCCTGCCGGCATATTGTCCGGTAAATGAACGTTCCGGCTATAATGTGGCGAGTTGAACCGTAATGTACGGATTGAGCGCTCGATAACCTGGTCAGGCAGCGGTCCGAATTCGACTATTTCCTGGACGAAGATGCCGCCGCCGCAGATTTTTTCCCTGTTCAAAGATTGTTTTTCGAGGATGATAGTTTCAAAGCCATTTTTGGCAAAATTATAGGCAGCCTGTGCTCCAGCCGGCCCGGCCCCGATTATTATTACATCGCAGGTTTTTTCCATGGCTCAATTATATATGAATGATCTTAATGCGAATAGTGTTGGGATTTTAGTAAGACCGGTCATCGTTCCTAGGAGAGAGGTAACTGCCGAAGTTTCAACTGTCATCATGAGGATATAAAAAAGCCCCCTACATAACCAATGCAGCTATGAACATATTGAGCTCAGCCGCGACACTCCTTTCTTTTTTTTAAAAATTACTATTATTGTTTAATTTGAGATTGGATACTACTTTATTCTTTTGGTGAGAGTCAGGCATATCCTTTCTGATGTATTAATCTGTTAATAACAGGATTGACAATTTTCCTCAATAAAACTAAATAATCGGTTGAAAATACATATCAAGGAATTATTCTCATCGAGAAGAGAGGTGATGTTACATGAAGAAATTTTGGACGGTCATAAAAGAGACCTTCTCGGGATGGAGTAAGGACAATTCAAGCATGTTTGCAGCTGCATTGTCTTTTTACACTTTTTTTTCTTTGGCACCGTTATTGTTAATTGCTGTCGCAATTGCAGGTCTGGTCTTTGGAAAGGAAGCTGTACAAGGACAGGTCGTGCAGCAGATTTCGGTCCTCATAGGAAAACAAGGTTCCGGTGTAATCCAGGATATGCTCATTCATACACAAAAACAGCCTTCAGCCAGTATTTTTGCTACGATTATTGGCTTTGCTACGTTGCTCCTTGGTGCTTCCGCAGTTTTCCTGCAACTGCAAAGTGCGCTCAACATTGTTTGGGGGATTAGACCAGAAGAATCAGGCGGAGGAATATGGGGAACGATTAAAAAGCGTGTGCTTTCCTTCGGTCTGGTCCTAAGCCTGGGATTTCTGCTCCTGGTGTCACTCTTAATCAGCGCTGCTCTTTCTGCTTTTAATAGTTACCTCAGCGGACTGTTTCCCGGCGCTGATGTGTTATTATTTATTTTAAATTTCGTTATTTCTCTCGGAATAATTACGATTTTCTTTGCCTTGATCTTTAAGTATCTCCCTGACGTCGTTGATATCGAGTGGCGGGACGTATGGGTTGGTGCATTCATTACTTCGCTACTCTTTACTATCGGTAAGTTCCTTATCGGGTTTTACCTTGGCAGCAGTGGCGTTAGCTCTACTTACGGAGCAGCAGCATCCATCGTGGTTATTTTGCTGTGGATCTATTACGCATCCCAGATTATTTTATTAGGTGCAGAGTTTACGAAGTTCTACGCAATCAGTTATGGCTCACGAAGAGGTCTGGAAGACAGGAAAGTATAAATTGAGTTTTTAGAATCGCAGCTATTTCCCTCCCAATAACGGGAAGAGGATAAGTCCGATGAAATCCAGCAGAAAGTGCATCACCATTGGGGCGATAAGGCTGCCTCGCCATAGATAGATCAGTCCAAATAAAATACCAAGATACCCGACGGTCCCCATCCCTGCAGTCCCTTCATAGCCATGTCCCAATGAAAAAATAAATGCTGACAGGAAAACTGACATAAGTTTGGAGGAGAAAATATTGTTGAACCTAAGAAGCAAATAGCCCCGGAAAATAGTTTCTTCAGAAAACGCTACAATGGCAACCAGAATAGTACCCAGAATTATTTCGAAAATACTTCCGGTAGCTTGCAGCGCAGGTAACGGAGCAGATGGCGAAGTAAATCCGGCAGCTTTTAACGCTTGAATAAGCAATCCGGCCGAATAAACCATAGGGAGGAACAATCCAACGCCAATTGCAAATTCGGTCCATACATTTCTGGATACCAAGCCAAGCATTCCTAACGATTCTCTGTTTCGCCAGACAAAAAATATTATCAGGGCTACCAGTGCCATATCCCGGAAAATAGTTGCGACGGCGGTCAATACAAAACTGCTAGGTCCTTGACTCGCAGCAAATAAAGAAAGCGTCATAGACGGAATAATCAGGAAAAGAAAGACTGCAATCTCTATGGTCTGTTCTTTTCGGTAGAATGCCAGGTTTGTTTCCTTATTGCTCTCATCGATTTCTGTCACTGAACTTCTCCCCCCTTTTTTTTTGCAACTCCGGAGTGTTGCTTTTTGGGGGGACGTTATTACAGGTGGTACCCTAAGTCAAGCGTATACCGAAATGGTCAGGCTGGATCTATCCGGTTCTTCCTCGCTTTTTACCCCGGAAAAAAGTCTTATACGAAGTTAATGTTTATGAAACATTGATTGAGGGCAAGATAATTTATAGAAATTAATAACTATTTTTTCATATATAAGGTAGCTGGTGACAGATTTCGGTAATATTTAGCAGGCGACTATAATAAATATATATGAGGATGAAAAATGAATAAGAAGCTTATGGCATTGCCAAAAAACGTTATACGGGACAATATTAATCCCGTACCTGTGTTGCCCCCGTGGAATAAGGTGCCTTTTACTAAGGAAAAAGCCCGAGCCAAAAATCAGATTGCACCACCAGGTCTGTTAGAAAGATCGTTACAAAATATGCAAATACAAAAACTTGGTAAAATATTAATCTCTACGCTGAATAGAACTCAATACAAACTGCCATCAAATAATATTGAAGGATTATTACAATATAGGAACCAAATTAAATATAATTTTACAGTGCATTCTGTTACCTGGATAGCTCCTTCATTGCTACTTGCCAGTACTTTTTTTACTGTAGGGCCAAATGTTAAGAATGTTGGATTAATTGCTTTAGGCAGCATGATAAATGTACCGTTGTTATTATTGCAGACATATAATTGGTTGCGTGTTAATAGGATTTTAGACTATTATGATAAGCGAAATGAATAATGAATAAGGTGTTGGACCTGATAAAAAGGATGCCATAATAAATTAACCTGTGGTTTGACTTTATCGGGGTTGAGGTTAATTTAATAATACTGATAATAGTAGCATTTGATTCCACCATTAAATAGTTTTCTGTTTCTTGTTGCTTTTTTTCCGAATAGCTTTTCAAAATTGGTATCAGGTGTAATTATAAAATATGACCAGTTAGTGAAAGTATTTCTAAATATCCTGCCCATTTCAATTGATAGAGATTCCGCTTCCTGTTTTTCCTGAATACGTTCTCCATAGGGAGGATTACAGATTATTGTTCCGTTGGTGCTTGGTGGTGAAATTTCCGTGAGTGGTAGTTTTTGAATGCTAACGTTCTCTTCCAGTCCGGCATTCTTGACGTTTTCCCTTGCGACCCTGCATGTTTTATCGTTTATATCGGAACCATAGATTTTGCATGGAGCCTCCAGCTTTTGAGCCTTCAGTGCTTTTTCCCGTTCTTCGGTCCAGAGGGATCCCGGTAATAGCGGCCATTTTTCTGATATGAATGTTCGTTTAAGTCCAGGGGCGATATTCTTTGCTATCATTCCGGCTTCGATGAGAATTGTACCGCTGCCGCAGGTAGGGTCTAAGAGCGGTTTTTCTCCTCCTTTCCAGTCACTTAGCAATACTAGTGCTGCTGCAAGCGTTTCTTTTATCGGTGCGATATTGGTATCTGTTCTGTATCCCCGTTTGTGTAACCCTTCTCCGCTCGTATCAATGGAAATAGTAACAATGTCCCGGAGAATTCTCAGCTGTATCGAATATGCCGGACCATTTTCCGGTAAACGATCGAGGTTATAGGATTTTTGTAAATTTTTTACAATAGCTTTTTTTACAATACTTTGGCAATCTGACTTGCTAAAGAGCGTCGATTTTACTGAAGTAACTCTGGAAATTGGAAATTGCCCGTTCCTTGGGATGAATTTACTCCAGTTAAGTTCCTGTGTTCTATCAAATAGCTGATCGAAAGTAGTCGCTTCAAACTCGCCAATCTTAATCAGGATTCTTTCTGCACATCTTAGCCGTAGGTTTAGAGTGCATATGTCCTGTAGCGTTCCTTCCAGCTCTACCTTGCCGTCAGAAGTAGTCGTTTTCCCGTATCCCAGATATTTTAGCTCTCTGGCTACAATACTTTCCAGCCCCATGGTTGCAGTTGCAATTAATGTGATTTTTTCCATAATTATCTCCGAGGGTAACAAATGATCTAGTGAATATAGTATTATATCATTTAAAATATGACTAGGGATATTGAACTTTAGGGGATTTACAGGGCAATCGTAGATTAACCAGGAGCATACAAATATGCAGGTACACTCGTTATACATATAATGTAAGAACAGTTGTTGATATGCGCATTGACAAGGTATTGATTAAATATATGAGATTAAGATTGATGAAGCTAATATTAACATACCAATAGGTATTAGTTGATTAGCCCGCTAAGTAACCTTTCAGGTAATTAATTAAGGAATATATTTTGCAGCCTACGCAATAGTTAAAAAATGATTCTAAAAAAGCACAGATAAGAAGGGTGAACGAGAATATGTATATGATAGTATGGCTGTTTATTAAGTGACTTAGAAGAATAATGATACAACAAAGCAAGCCTATTCTTGAAGCAAATAGTTTTGGTGCCGCGTCGACATTTTGTCTGGCTATTTTAAATAATGATAAAATAAATTTACTAATACTTGCTAACGGGCTTGTGCCTATTTTTGCTGCTCTTATAAAGAAATCAATAAGAATAAACAAAATTATTGCGGGATATAATGTTACTATGTACAGTAAAGTACATGCAAAAATTAAAAGAGCTGTTAGCCTAATACAATTACTATCAACTGGTACCCCTGAAATGGGGCAATGATTGCCTTTCAAATAACACCGTCCTATATGTTTATTTGTAAAAGTTAATATGCTGTTGTTTATATTATACATATAATTAAAATGAAAGGATAGTCATATTGCTCCGGACGTTGGTAAGCAAGGGTTGTCTGGGGCGTTGTTGTCTGCTGGGGTTAGACTTTAGATATTTTATTTCGTTGAATTTGTTTTGCCAGGGCGTTGATCATTGCTCTCCATGTATCAAAGTCGAAAAGGCCTGAAGCTGGTAGTTCTCTGGACTGCTGAAACTTCCTGAGGGCAAGCTTTATTCCATATGGGTTTTTGTCAGAGATCACAGTATTCGCATTTCCTGAAGGATCTTGTCCGTAACCCAGGGTAATAAGTGCGTTCGCTAGATTTTGGTGGAATATTCTTGTGCTGCTTTTTGAACTGTTATCATCAATTGAGTACCCGGAGTTCTTATTTCTCCATCTTCCTGCCGTGCTGTCTTTCATTTCTCTATAAAGTAGAGGGAAAACGTCTTGATTCGGTACCAGTAGCCCTTTTAAAGGCCCTTCTTTTTCTAAATGAGCAAAATAGTTTAATGTCTTTCTAGTATCTTCTTTTTTAGCAAATAACGCTATTAGTTCGGTTTCAATTTCCTTTTCAGTCTTGTATGCTTTCACTCCGGATTCAAAATTTTGTAATGCTTTTAATTGTTTTTGGCTGAGGTTTTTTCTGTTTTTAGAGGCGTTGGCCGCAGTATATAAGTCTTGTAGCGAAAGTTGTTTATTATTTGACAACCCAAAATAATTTTCATTTTTGACTATAGATAAAGTTTTATAAATCGATGCCTTATTGTTAAGCAGGGCTTCTCCGAATTTAGCTCCTTCAGGGGATAGTTTTTTTTTGGCTGTATTTAATTCTTCTAAGGAAATCAAAATATTTTTTTTATCATTTTTATCTTGGAAATGGTTGTCTTTTTTTTCAAAGAATTTTATTAAATCAGCTAAACATTTGTTTATATCAATCGGGATTGCGATGTCTCCGTTAGGCTTATTTATACTAGAAGCGCTCAGACTGGAAAAATGGCCATTTGATACATTAGTTTCCGCCTTTCCTAAACCAACTGTAACAAATGTGCAAAACAATATAGTTGCTGTTAATAATGCCTGTTTGACTGCCTTCGCATGCCGCCTATCAACTGTTGTGTGATCATTAATGCGAATATATTTATTATGCATAATTACGCTCCGTGATAATGAAACTTTGGATTACTAAAACGAGACGCGGTCATTTGTTGAATTTCTGTAAATATATCGAAAGATGAATAAATAAATTTCACATTATTATCGGACCCCAACGTTAGGTTCTAAGATGGTTCTAAGACGCCAATTCCTAAATAGAAAAATGGAACAGAGAAAAAGGGGAACAAAAGGTAAAGCATATCAAATTTTAAAGCTAATTACCCGAAGACATAAAGATATT
>QKMY01000032.1 GCA_003242895.1 Candidatus Margulisiibacteriota bacterium | reverse complement strand
TAATGTGATTTTTTGATCATACGTGAAATTTTTAATAATAAAACCTCATCCAGAATTCGAGTTTATTTTGAAGTTGCTTGTTTCCAAACTCTGTTTCAGGAGCACCAGTCATAATTGTCGGCCAAAATATAAATTCGAAGTTGGTAATAGGGACAAAACTCAACGGTAAAGATATAAGAGCACTGCCATCTGCTACATTATAAATTGCAGACAAAGAGGGAGTAAAATACAGCCAGCCAAAGGGTTCGGGTTGGCTCACTTTAAAATATATATAGTCCTGCATAAGCACCGTGCTGTTAAAAAAATTCTGGTTATAAGACCTAGCTCGTTGGATATCATTGCCATTATTGCCTGATAGTACACCTGAGATAAAATTTTTATACAGATGATACTCATCTCTGGTTAACCCATTATCATTATGATAATACTCTGCGATCAAGGTAGTATTTTGCTCGTTAAGATAACGCAAGCCAAGTAACCAGGATTTTCCTGCTGTAAATTGAGTATTCAGTGTGTTATTAAAAATAGTATATTTTGGATCGTCCCAAGAGTTAGATAGTTCCCCATGGACCTCAATATTTTCTTTAATATTTCTTGAAAAGTCTAACCCGATACGTTTGGGGTTGGTTCTGCTCACATACCCCAGCAAGTCGATGTCTGTGTCAAATAGCAAAAAATAGCTTTTCAGTGCGATGTCAGTATCTTCAATCTGGGTATAATGGTTGCCTGTTGTTTTATCTGCCAGGATCAATATTCCCGTTAGAGCAAAGTTCGTCAATGGACCGGATTCAAAGCTTTTAATATATTCAGCGCCCAGAGAGTCAAGGCCCGGTTGCAATTGATTTGGATTTTCCGGATTTTTCTGAGGATTAACATAACCCACAGGATTAAAAGCATATCCTTTTCCCCAGTTATAAATACGCTTTCCTATTTGAACGAACGAACTCGATGAAAGATTCAGGTTGCCGTATGCTTCCAGTAAACTAAAGGAGGCTGAAGAATCGCTATAATATGTTGAGAGCGTTTTTAAATGAACACCCAAATTTTCTTGCTGGTAGTCGGCGTTTAGATAAAGATCGTTCCTGAATTGAGAAAGATATTTAGACAAATTCCCCGATTCCCAAAAAGAAAGCTTATAAAAAGGCGAACTTTTATTGGTTTGTACCAACAAATACCTGCTATCAAGATTTCCGCTCCATTCCAGCTTTTTATCTTCATCCTGCCCTAAGACGGGGCTTGATAGTATCCACAACAAAGCGATAAAATTTAATAACAACGGTTTCAGCTTCAACGCAGTTCTCCAAGTTTTGGAAGATAATTCAAAGAAAACACTTCGTTAGAGAATTTTCTTGATTTAATTTTCTGATATATCATGTATGACCGGTAGCCCTTATAAAGCGGGCTGTGTGTTTCAATTACCGAAGGCCTGGCCAGCCCTTCACCAAAATCTTTCATTTCTTTAAACTCCAGGGTTTTAATTAACATGCCGCTTCCCCCGTAGCACTCTATCTTTTCGAGCACCAAGCCTTCTTTTGCAACCCACATTTTCAACTTATCGTAAGCTACAGTTTTATTTTTTGCTTTTAGTTCGAGTAGGTATCCCTTTTTTGTCTCCTCCGCAATTGAAGCGTTGTATTCCGATTGATAGTCAACCTGCATGATATCCGCATTGTTAAATACTCCGCCGGTGATGGACTGCATACTGGTAATTCTTATTGGTTTGCCAACATTGGGGATATAAAGCCACATATTTTCCCCGAGACGTAGCGTGGCCCGACCTTTTTCACTAGCCGGGGACAGGTAATACATAGCAATTTTATCCAGACCTTTTTTAATACTAAAAAAAGTGTACTCTTTTTTTTTGCCATTTGGTTCTTCATTAATCAGTTTGCGGTAAGATTCGTAGGATTCAGGCATTAACTTTTCATCAACCTGTTTCAGAATCTGGTTGCCCTCCACTGCAAAGACCGGACCGGCCGCAAAAAGAAAAAAGGCGATCAATACCAATTTATACAATTTTACTGTTTTCATAGAAAATAACCCTCCTTAAATATGTCGCAAAGCATCAACAGGCTCAAGCCTGGAAGCTTTATATGCCGGCTGTAAACTGGCAAGTATTGAAATAATAATAACAATCACCGAAGTCATGATCACTTCTCCCCAGGGGATAGATGGGGTAAGTGTAAGTGCCATCATTCCAAATTTAAATTTTATCTTGACGACGTTCAGTAAAAACAATATCCCCACACCAACAACCGTACCCGCGACAGTGCTTATAAGTCCTAACGAAAGCCCTTCGGCAAGAAAAAGAGCTAGAATTTTATTAGGCCGGGTACCGATGGCCGCTATGGTCCCTATCTCACTTGTTCGCTCATAAACTGACATCATCATTATATTCATAATGCTAATCAGCACAATTGATATCAAAATAACTCTTACAGTTATAAGCAAAAGGTCAACTATTTTAGCAATGCTTGCAAATGGCGACAATTGCTCCCACGTATGTATTTCAAACGTCGGGTTTCCAATTTCATCTATTGTTCCAATTAAATCCTTTTTAAGCCCGGAAAATACCTTTTGTAGCTTCCCGAAATTTTTCACCCGAATCGCGACTTCAGACACCTCATCGCCTTCAATACGTAACAGGGCTTTAGCATCATCGATATGAATATAGCCATCTTTTCCCTGCGGCCCCAAAACAGCATCCACGATGCCCCCCACTCTAAATGACATACCATTTACCGAGCCGTCTTTGTTGTTGGCGACTATAACAACTTCCGACCCCTTTTTTAAGGATAGCCCTTTAGCAAGGTTTTTCGGCAACACGATTTCTCCCTGTTTCACAAATTGATTGGGATCGGCAATACCTTTCATTCGTTCCACCAAGGCAGGACAAGTTTTATTCTCCTGGTCCGGATAAACCGCAGTCAAACGTATAGCTGACGTTTGAGCATAATTACTAATCATTGCACCAAGCTTAATTCTAAATGAATATGATTCTATCTGATTATTTTTTATTAAAATATTTTTTAACTTATTTATCCCATTACTGTCTATAAATATATGTAGTGGGAGGTTGTCAATTGATTCCACATATCCTTTCTTGTGGATCTGCATATCCGATAAAGATGAGTTTGTAAGGATCCCGATCATGGAGTTTTTAAAAGACATGCCTACGCCGGAAAATATAATCACGAGTGCAACACCTATAGCTATTAAAGACGAAGTCAGTAGTGTTCGTCTACTGTAACGAAAGAGATTACGCCAGGCAATGCTAAAAATACGCATCATATTAGTTACCTCCCAGGTTGTTTGGAGTTGTTTTGTCGGTAATCAAACCATCTTCCAAAGTATAAATAATTTCAGCCTCACCTACAATCTTAGGATCGTGCGTTGCAAAAATAAAGGTTGTCCCAAATAGCTTTTGCATGGCATGCATGGTTTCTATTATTTTGAAGGCAGTTTTGTGGTCCAGATTTGCGGTGGGTTCGTCTGCCAATACCAGCTTGGGATTGGTGACCAGAGCTCTGGCCACTGCAACTCTTTGCTTTTGTCCTCCGGAAATCTGGCTGGGTAATTTGTCTTTTTGATCAGACATGCCGACTTTATCCAGCAGATTTAATATCCGGTCTTTTCTTTCCGCCGTCGGAATATTCTGTACCATTAATAATGGGTACTCTATATTCTCATAAACAGTCAACACCTGTATCAGATTAAAATTCTGGAAAATGAACCCCAAATTGTCACCTCTAAAATCTGCTGATTCTTTTCGATTGAGATTGTTAATTTTTACATCATTTATAATTATGTCGCCACCTGTTGGTTTGTCCAAACAGCCCAACACATTTAGCAGAGTAGACTTCCCGCTACCGGAAGGACCAATAAACGAGATAAAAGCCCCTTCATTTATCTCTAAATTAATTCCCCGTAAGGCCTCTACCCTGGTTTCTCCTGCTTGATAAGTTTTCGTCACATCATGCATTTGTATCAAACTCATGTTTTTCCTTTCCTATACCTTTTTATAAATCTCTATTTAGTTAATAAACATTTGTACTTATGGAAGGATCTTTGCCATAATCATTGCATTATATCTCAACATGCCAATATTAACAGGGATTAACATAATAAACAGCATATACATATCTCCGGTGAAACATAATAACGTTCCCAATCCCCAAAGATGCTGTTCTTTCATTATCTCATGCGCTGCTATGTTCCTCCGGATATTCTTTCACCCCAGGGCCCATATCCTATGAATCGGGACTCTTTCGGCACCCACACGATCTGTTCATGGAATTAGCGATAACATACTCGTTGCAGTTACAAAAAAAAAAGCTCATTCTTTGTCATGAATAGATAGTAAAATCCCCCATACTCATAGTATTAACACAGCAAGCATGAGGGATCAAACGCAGATTACTTAATTCCTATAAACGTTCTTCCACTAAACGTCATCCCATTGGTCAGTTTACCGGTAACAGTTATTTCGCCCGAATTCAGTGAAGTGATTATTTTCTGTCTGTCGAACTTAACCATCAGGTCAGCAATACCGTCATTATCATTATCGCCCAGGACAGTAGGATGTTCCTCTGCTGCAATAGTGCCGTTAAGCAGAACTGAAGATGGATTTATTATAGCTACGTTATACTCAGGTGGCAGCTCAACATAAGCAGTTAGATACTGTCCCTTACTTTTTTTGTTAATGACCGGAGGATCAATTCTCAGGTCGGCGTTGACAACCATAACTGCTTCTCTCTGATAAATTTGCTGGACCTCTTCAGCTGTCAGTGCTTTCGAAAATATGCTTATATCATCGATACTACCAGTGAAAGAATAGTTCATTGACTCCGGATTAGTAACCTTACCTGCACCAAAACAAGTAGCGTTAAAATCACCTAGTTGACCTCCATCTGTTATTCTTGAACCTATCGCTACCTCCACACCATTCACAAAAAACTTTGCAGTATTATCTAAGTAAGCTACGAAAGCAATGTGACCCCACTGTTCTGGGGAAAGAGGGTTCGGGAACTGATAGAAGTAGTTGGTAGCTGTCCCTTCGTCTGCACCACCGTTCCGATCCCGCATTATATTAATAACAAATTTATTACTGTAAGGAATATAATAAATGTTTCCGTTACCCGTTTGTACTATCGTATTCTCCGCGCTTTGAAATTTGGGAAGAGGATCAAGCTTTACCCAGACACTGTAACTAAATTCTGCAGCCCTACCGATTGCATTATCAATAATTATAGCATCACCGATGCCATCGAAACTATATGAATTTCCAGATATTCCAAACCTGTCTTCTGATAATGTTGCCCCCGTAACTGTTCCATTATGTCCATTCCCGGTGTTATCAGTCGCATCTCCATTAAATGGATAATAAGCTGATAATCCTTGAGAAACATCCGTTAGCGATGACAGCATAGCCTTCGGTTCCTGAATAACTCCAGTCTCTTTTTCAGTGTATTGAGAACAACCCGTAACCAATATGAGTATCAATCCTGCAACAAATTGCTTCTTCATTTTTTCCTCCTTATTATACATTGACCTTTAGCGCGTCCATCATACCACATAAGAGCGTAAGCAAAATATCGATATATATAGATATTACATAATTTCCCGAATGAACCACTCAAAGTCAATTAAATCCCTTTGAAGCAATTATCAATTCAAGTAGAGTTTCCTCCAGTTCGTGAGGCCATGCAAACAACATAACTTCCAACTATTCCGATGAGCACAATCTGTTAACAATCACAAAATTGTTTACGCAGTATCGCTGCAGGCACGCTGTAAAAACTCTGATGATATATGCATTTTTTGCTGTAGCTTATGATTAAATTGTATGCTACAATAGCCAATCATCTCTACATAATATTAGGATATCCACATAATGGACCTTAAGCGGATTATTAAAATACTATTTGTGCTCTGCGCTGCTATTTTGATGAACGCACAGATTTCGACTGCACATGCGATAACATTTTTTGTCGAAGAAGGGGCATATTATCGGGCATATGGCAACGGTGTCTATGGGTCAGGGGCAAAGACCTATAGCTTTGATAATTATCATCACAAACTATACATGAGTTATCCTTATCCCAGTCAGTGCGGCATGTGGATCGGCCTGACAAAATCCAACGAAGGTATGTTAAAAAACCTATCAGGTTATACGCGCGTGATATTTGAAGCCAAAAGCATCAACAGCAAGATGTCTGTCTTCTTAAAAGACATCAACAATAATGAATCAAAAAAATACCTGATCGAAAATATGCCGCAGGACACCTATGCCACCTATGTAATTCCGGCAGCGGCCTTCTCCCAGGCAGGGTTTGATGTGACACAAGCAAAAGAAATACTCTTTTCTCTGGATGAAAACAATGCATCCGAGTACAAACTTACCATCAAGAATATTAGGTTCGATGATAATGAAGGACCCGCTGATGAAACCTTTTATCTGGAGCAGGGCGCATATCCAACAGGAAACGGGTCGTGGGGAACCGGAAGCGGGTACAGCTTTGATAATTATCATCATATCCTCAACACCAGCGAGAGCAAATGGCCGGCACAAAACGGAATATGGCTGGGCACAAAAGGTGATAACCAAAATGCAGATCTCTCCTTATACAAACGGCTACTACTCGTAATAAAAAGCCAGAACGGCGAATTTTTTGTCAGATTAAAGGATACAAATAACAATCTGTCCCCGAAATACAAGATATTCAATGTATCCACAGATAGTAATAAAGAATATGAAATCCCCCTGCTTTATTTTTCACAGGATGCCTTTGATATTTCTGAAACAAAAGAAATCATCGTAGAGATGAATGAATATGCCGATTATCCGCAATACGTTTATATAAAAAATATCCGGTTTGATAAACACGACCTCACCACCGGCGAATTGAAAACGCCGCTGAAAGAGGCACTGTTCGCAAAAGGCTTGCTTCCAAACGCACCTCCGAAGCTGACTTCCGACACAAACTATACGGACTCCTGTCAGCATCTATGGAATGCATATAAGAACAGATTTATTGATAGCTATAAACAGCTTGTCACCTCAGGCAACCATCTCGAAGGGCTGATCTTTGATGCCTTTGGAGGCGCTTCCAAGACCAGGCTCGACAGTGCTGACATCGCAAAATCCGAGGGATCAGGCTATGGAATGCTTATTGCCGTCTATATGAATGATCAAAAAGCCTTTAATGAACTAGCTTACGCAACGATCTCCTCTCCGATGCATAAGACCAATTCCAGTAAGCTGTTCGCCTGGAACATAAAGACTGACGGGACCTTTCTGTGGGGAGATAGCAACTCGGCAATCGATGCAGATCAGGATATTGCCGTGGCACTGATATTCGCGGATACGCTTGTCAGGGCGGGAATATGGCAACAATCACCGTCTATCAATTATGAAGAGGAAGCACAATCGTTGCTGGACAGCATTTATACCCATGGGATCCTGGTCCTGAACAACAAGAAGTATCTCATGCCCAGTGATGAAAGTGGTCCGAGCGGCAATGGTTTTGTCGAAGTGGAGAATGAAGCTAATCCCTCATATTTTTCTCCTGCCTGGTACCGGATATTCGAACTCTTTGATCGCAGCAATCATAATTGGCACCTGCTCATCGATAATGGCTACCAACTGATCGCCTCAGCAGACAGGTATAACAAAGGGCTAGCTCCCGACTGGTGCGACTTCTGGGGAAGATCTCTGGACAATTCACTCCCGCTTGATCCGGGAATAGCTCCAAAAAGCAGCTTTTATACCTACATGCTGGGAAAAGACTCCATACGGGTCAACTGGCGGCTGATAACTGATTACTTATGGTTTGGAGAACCAAGGGCCAAACAGTTTCTTGATAAGACAGCAGACCTTTTCTCCGGAGATGGGGAAACGATTGCCCCTGCGGCAATTACACCTCTTGAGATGGATGGGAGTCCGGCACAATCACGGACTATAGGAGGCGCTCTGTATGAGTATAATTATACAGATATATCCCTCGCATCAATGTTCGCTGTCGGATCAATGAGCACACAGAACCTAAGCTACCGATCTATCTGGAAACAGAGCATCGACAGTTACCTGGACCTCTCGCGCAACGGATTAGGATCTTTCCTGGGATTAAGAAACTCCCTCAGTGACCAAAAAATTGATTTCGATGCCCAGTTTAATTACTATAATCATAGTCTGGGTATTCTTGGCTTGCTCATAATGGATGGTGCCTTCCCCTACATCATGCCCAGTATCAATATATCCCTCATCAGTACTACCTGCTTTGACCCCGTTACCAGCTCTAATATTAAAGAAGCGCCCGGAACCATTAATATTATGATAAACTGCGACAATCTGCTTAAGAATAATATCCACAAAGTAACATTATACTCATATCTACCGGAGTCCACCGGATTAATCAATCAACAAACTGATATCGCACCGCTTGAGATCAAAAAGAGCGGGGATAGTATCTACATAAGAATGCAGGACGACCTCCTCCCGCTTAAGGAGTGGAGTACGAATACCCAGGATACACTCCACGAAACCATTGAGTATAAAATCCGGGGAGACTTTTCTCATGCTACTCCTGGTCAATATAACGGATTAATCAAATTTAGCCTTAAATATGATTAACTCGCTGAGATTGCGATCTTATATGCTGAAGTGCTAAAAGAGTATCACGCAAATATTACACTATCCCCGAGACTAATCGTTCCACTCGCCATCACGACACCAAAACGCCCTTCACGGCTAACAATATAAGATCGACCATATTCTTTGTATATTTCTTTCCCGATATAAAGTATTTTAATTTTTACTGTACCTATTGAAATAACAGCCCCGATACAAAGTTGGGTCAAAGAAAGTCCCGCTATAGTTATATTTTCCGTAAATCCACCTTTTTGCACTTCTTCCCTTTTTTCTTTGGGTACGACATGCATCGCTTCTTCAGGGAAAATACTTACGTGCCTATCCCAATCGCCAGCATGTGCGTCGCTTTCAATCCCCCAATTTTCAATCGCATTTACAGAAGAAACACTTGTTTTGTCGATACCTCTTTTTTGACTAATATACAAACCAGTTACGTTAGCCATTATAATAATTTTTAGCTTTTTCAACAGGCATTCCAAGCTCTTTTCCGTTTAAATTTTCTATGGCTTACCACAAGCACCTACTCCGAATAGTTCAAAGTCAGTCCTACACCTGTTTCCTGTAGCGGCAATGTATTTACGAAAGCCATTCTGGCTGCAAAACCCGTGCAATGGCAAGGGTGAATCGATAATGGAGAAACTTTCTTTAAATATTGCACCGTGCTTTGCACTTGAGTCTCTGCTGCCTCACATAAATGCAGCCCCCCGACAACGTCAAGAATCCGAGTTTCAGCACAGATACTTTGTGCATAAGCTATCGTATTGCATATACCTGAATGGGCACATCCGGTTATGACAACCAATCCGGCATCAGTTTTATAAGCTAATGCCGAATCTTCCAAAATACAATCATCAATATATATTTTATTTTTATATATCTTACCATCAGAATAATTACCTTCAAAATCATTTGTTCTTGGTACTTCTCCCAGAAATACCAGTTTTTCAGTTATCCAAAAAGGCGTTTTCCTTAGCGACAACTGAAAAATAGAAGCCAGGCGAGATTCTGATAGTAAGGAACCCTGCTCACCAAAAGGCTCTTTGTATTTATGATAAAAGGTAAGCGGATGAGTAATAACTTCTGGCTTATGATAAGGGATCTTATTCTTTATGGATTCCCGATAAAGAGCTATTAACGGCACAACACCCCAGGTATGATCATAATGACCATGTGAAAACACAAGATAATCCAAATGCCTCAAACTAAGATCAAGCTTAACGGCGTTGCGCATAAATACGTCAGAATATCCGGTATCAAAAAGTATCTTCTTACCATCTGTTTCTATATAAAAAGACAAACCATGTTCAGCCAGCAACGGTTTTCCCGGGAGCGAATAATTATCAGTTAGAATAGTTAAGTTCATTAATGATCACAAGCATTTATCCCGGTTACAAGCGTGCCATTTAAAAAAGCGCCGACAAGTAAATGAGGAGATTCATTAGCTGCGCCAACAACAACCCTAACACCATGGCTCTCGAACAGAGATTTAGCTTTTGCACCCATGCCGCCTGAAATAACTATAGTTGCGCCCTGCCCGGCGACCCATCGGGGAATAACGCCAGGTTCGTGTGCCGGAGGAGTAATTCCCTCGCTTTTGATAATAGCCTTGGTTGCATCATCAACATCGATAAAAGTAAACTGTTCGCAGTGACCAAAATGAGAACATAGCACTCCATTTTCTGTAGGTATTGCAAATCTCATAATTTTTTCTCCTTTTTCTTTTTTATCAACAGTAAATTCTTTAATTTTTGTAATAATATTTTTTATGCTCCTACCAGCCTCAGTATGCTCATAGTGACGGGCAAAAGATGTGCCACTGTCTCCGGTCTCGACGATACGAGGATCAATCGGTATTTTACCTAAAAAAGGAATCCCCATTTCGCTTGCCATCTTCTCCGCACCGCCCGACTTGAATATATAATGGGTTTTATTGCAATCAGGACAAACAAATCCGCTCATATTTTCGACAACACCCGCAACTGGAACATGCAGCATTTTACAAAAGTTAACTGATTTTCTAACATCAACCAGCGCTAATTCCTGCGGAGTAGTTACAATTACTGCACCAGATATTTCGCCTAGCATTTGCATAATTGAAAGAGGTTCATCTCCTGTTCCAGGCGGACAATCAACAACCAGATAATCCAGTTCACCCCATTCTACATCTTGGACAAACTGCTTTATCATGCTCATTTTAGCGGGACCACGCCATATAACCGGCTGATCACTATTATCGAGCAGTAGCCCTATAGAAATAACTAATAGGTTATCTCCGCTTACGTAAGGTAAAATAGAATTATTAATAGTAGTAAGCTTTTCATCTTTTATACCTAAAAGATTGGGTATACTTGGCCCATGAATATCGACGTCTAAAATCCCAATCCGTTGTCCCGCCTTTGCTAAAGCCCTGGCAATGCTAATCGCTACAGTACTTTTGCCGACTCCTCCTTTGCCAGATAAAACAACAATCTTATTTTTAATTTTTGCAATTTTTTCTTTTAATTGCTGTGCTTGCATTACTTCATTTTGTTTTTCTTTCATTCCGTAAATCCTCCATTAAACTTTTGATATTGTTCCAGGCTTGCCTGATGCTTTCTGTAACATAGCTTTGCTCAAACTCGATTACACTTTGTTGTACCATTTGAGCCTTATTAAATACGCCATTATAGGGAATCTTTCCAATAACGGCAATTTTATTGGAACAACTGAACTGTGAAATTTTTGCTGTCATTTCAGGAACTATGTCGTACTTGTTGATACAAACAGCGGTTTTTATCCTAAAATGATCCAACAATTCGGACAATCTTACCATATCTTGATAACTTGATTCTGTTGGTTCGCAGACAATCAAGGCCAAATTAGCGCCACTGATGGAAGCAATAACAGGACAACCTATTCCTGGCGGCCCATCAGCAATGATCAGTTGGGAATCCTCTTCTTTTGCTAGGATTCTGGCTGCACGCTTTACTGTAGCAACCAGCTTCCCTGAGTTTTCTTCAGCAATACCCAGTTTTGCGTGGACAAGTTTTCCGAATCTGGTTTTTGAAATATACCATTCACCCGTATGGGCATCCTGCATTACGATAGCTTTTTCAGGACAAAAAGCTGCACATACTGCACAGCCTTCGCAACCAACCTCATCAATTTCAATAGCAGCATTGATTGCATCAAATCGGCACAGCTGGGCACATTTTCCACATTCAGTACATTTAGAATAATCAATAACAGCTTTCTTCGCTGAGTAAAAGTCAGTTTTTGATATTATTTCCGGTTTGCATATAAGATGCATATCTGAGGCATCAACATCGCAATCTACTAAAAGAACATTCTCAGCAAGAGTTGCAAAAGCTAAGGTCAAGCTTGTCTTTCCGGTACCGCCTTTGCCGCTTACGATAACTAGCTCTTCAGTCAATGTATTTTCTCCTTAACAAAATTAATCAACGGTTCAAAATAACTTGTATATTCAGGAAGAATATCAATAATTAATCCACCGGCAGAATATGTTTGTATAATTTTTAGGTCCATTGGTATTCTGGTAATTATAGGAATAGCTTCTTGCTGGGCATATGTCTCGATTATATTGTCGTTATAACCGGATTTATTGATGATAATACTATGGCTTATTCCCAATTTCCTAACAACTTTTACGATCAAGTCAAGGTCATGCAGCCCAAATGGCGTCGGCTCAGTAACCAGCCAGACATGATCAGTATCTTTAATAGCGCTTACTGCGGGACATGCTGTACCAGGAGGACAGTCTATTATCTGTAGTTTAGAATTAACCGGGTAGGCCTTAACTTTTTTGATAAGCGGGGGAGATTTTGCTTCACCTATCTTAAGCTCCCCAGTAATTAGCTGTAATTTTTGAGTTCGTTTGTTTTTAATAAGCCCAATTTCTTTGCTAATTTCAGTAATAGCGCCAACAGGGCAAATCATGGTACAGCCGCCACAACTATGGCATAAATCAGAGAACACCAATACTTTCCCTGGCACTTTTGCCAGCGCATTATATGCACACAAATCAACACATTTATTGCAATTAACACATAAATTGTTATCGATTTTCGGGATAGCAACCTCAGCTTTTTCTATGTTGCTGCGACCTTCACGGATAAAAATATGGCAGTTAGGTTCTTCCACGTCGCAATCTTTAAGACATACGGAAATCTTGTTCCTGGTTAGCAGATACGCGACATTAATTGCAAGAGTGCTTTTCCCTGTCCCACCTTTTCCACTGGCAATTGCTATTTTCATTACCAGTGTCCCGCTACATTAGCTGTACCCATCAATTCAAGCATCCCGTTTTTATAGTGCTCAATAGCAGTTTTTACAGTGATCCCAGCAGCACAGGCTATTTTTATATTTGATTCAGAAAGCACCTTATAAGCTTTTGGCCCGCAATTTCCGGTAATCACCACCGCAACTCCCTGATTAACGATGTTTTGAGCTGACTGAATACCGGCACCTTGGGCAGCGTTAAAATTCTTGCTGTTTTCAATGGCGTAAAAGTCATTACTATTTATATCTACTATAACGAAAAAGGGAGTTCTCCCAAATCTTGCATCAACGTTAGAATCTAAATCTTTGCCTTCTGAACTGATAGCTATTTTCATAAATACCTCCATATAGTAGAATTAGAAATAGAATTATCATTGCGATCTGTAAAGATACTATACTTGACAATTGTAATTGTCAAGTATAGTATCATAAGCGATTGATAGCATCGCTTAATTTCAACATAGCGCCTTGCCGTCAAGCAGTTAGGCAAGGACATAAAAAGTGAATTATGAATATAAAAAAAACCATGCCGGTATACTCTATAGGGATTGCAGCTAAAATACTTGACATCCACCCAAGAACACTTAGAATATATGAAGAAGAAGGACTAATCAAGCCTGGACGTCAGGGAGGGAAACGACTTTTTTCTCAAAATGATTTGACCTGGATACAGTGTTTAAGAAATTTAATCCATGAAGAAAACCTCAGCATTCCTGGAATTAAAAAACTACTCGAATTAATTCCCTGCTGGAAATTAAAAAAATGTCCTCCAGAAACACGTGCTAACTGTACGACACTCGAAGAACGCGAAAAAAAATGCTGGGAAATGGCAAAAAATGCTTGTGAAAAGTCATGCGAGAGCTGTGAAGTTTATTTAAAGGACAAGAACCAGGCTTCATAGCGACAGGAAAAACATAACCAGCAGAAGAAAGGGACTCCCATCATTCCGGGCATTATAAAGGCTGGGAAAGGCAGATGACGAGGTAGATCTCGCATATCGCATTAGACAGGTATCATGATAGGCTTTACTCTTGATTATGAATTGTCATCAACAGCCGATTTAAACACTTCAAATGGCGGAGTCGTTATTTCCATGCTTCTGGAAATCATTATAAGTAATGCGTAGTCATTTCTGGCATTCATTCCGTTTCCTGTATATCCTCTCCACCCTAAATGCTTAGCATTATCGACGGTGCTTAAAGATAGGTGTGGCCTTAGATCAACAAAAATATGGTTAGCCCCTTTATGTTCAAATAAGAAATCATTGCATGCTTCTAATCCTTCATTAAATTCTTTTCCAGCAGTATATATAAAAACCAGCTTTTCGTTATTTTTGATCGAGACTTCGTTTATACTCTGATAGCTCATTGCATGAGCGCCTAACTCACGGGCTAGAGCATTTCTGTCTCTTATATCAACAAGATGCAAACTGCGAGGATTATAATTCATTATTTCTCTTGCAATTGGTTCTCCTGCACCGCCAACGCCTAGAATAATGACAGTTTTATCCTTGAACGTGTTCACCTCGTCAATAAACCAGCTACAAAAAGCTGTTCCGTTAAGACTGAATGGTTTCAGCCTCCCCCCTTCGTGCTTTGAAAGGGTATCAATATTAACTGGCCCGGCAGGAAACAAGTCTTTTAATATAGGATTGCTTTTGTGAGGCTGTGTCTGGTTTATGGCAACTATTCTTTCAGAGTTAATGCAGAGATCGTAGAATTTGATGAGCTCTTCATTATTTCCATTTTCTATATTGAAAGGCAAATATATGAATCCTGGAATAACCTGGTTCATATAGCCTCTGCTGGTAGATTTATTCCAGGCAATACTATCTTTGTCTGCTAAATATGGACAGAACTTGTAATTTGGGTGAGCATTGATGAAATCTATCATTTCCCGAACATTTCGCATTACGGGAATCTTTTTGGAGTAGTAAGGAAATTGCTCTCTGTGAGAAATTAATTTGTATCTCATTATTATCACTCCCAAGTTATAGTAAATATCTCGTAACAAATCCGGGATTGTTGCATACACATCTTAGAACGCCAATTCCTAAATAGAAAGCCTATAAACAAAAGAACCTCCAGTTGTTACAATTGTTTCGACGAAAAAACAAAAATCACCTAAGAGGTGAAAAGTAACAA
>QKMY01000031.1 GCA_003242895.1 Candidatus Margulisiibacteriota bacterium | reverse complement strand
ACCTCACGATGGACACCCTTGTCTTGAGCTAATGGTTGGCACTATCAACCCCCATATCGGACTTTCACCGACTAGAAAGCGCCCATGCTGGGCGCACATATACGGGAGCAGAGTCTACAAACCCTGCTCCCGAGGATCAATGTTCATAGGCCCACCATCCCATAATTAGAATTTCTTATCAGGAAAAAAATGTTCTACTCTGGGTATATCAGCTTTTTGCTAGAACAAACGCCTGAACTGATTGGGCCCCGGATTCCTGAAACAACTTTGCACAGCTCATTAATGTAGCACCGGTTGTGCAAATGTCATCTACCAGTAATATGTTTTTATTTTTTACCTTGGCAGGCGATATGAGACAAAATGCATTTTCGAGCTTATGGATCCGATCTCGTTTTGGTAATCCGTAGAGAGGCGGAGTATCTTTCCATCTATCAAGTATTTTGTTATAAACACAAATGTTCCTTTTTCTTGCGATCGTAGTGGCAATCATTTCTGCCTGATTGAACCCACGTTCTGACATCCTCTTTTCCGACAAAGGAACTGGAATGATAATATCAATTTTATCGTCAATTTTGACGGTCTCTTTATAGTATTCAATTAAATAGTTGATATAGAGGATATTTTTTCGAAACTTCGCTTCCTTGAGGATTTTTCGAACAGAACCTTTATAAGCGCAAACTGCGTATATCTTTTCTAGATATGGCAGTGCCGCTGCCCATGAATGGCAGCTCAAAAATTTTTCGCACTCAGGACACAGAGGTTTATCCGACCGCTTTCCGCATTCTATGCAATGGGAGGGAAAGATCAGGTCAATGAGATTCTTTAATATTTCATTAAATACCATATAATTATACTTTATTCCGAGAACTCGATCACTATCGATTATACGTTTATAAGATCGTACTCTTGAGTACCAATGCCCAGTTGCTCCAAATAATTCAATTGAACAGCAGGGTTAATCTCAGGATATATTTTTTTGAAAACATCAAGACCGACAAGATCGAGGCTCGCTCTATCGATAGCAACCGGATCATTGCTTGCCAGAATGCCGATGTTTTCTTTAATTGGCGCATCGTTAAAATGATAACAATCGCAACAGGGCGACATATCAATCAGAAAGTTGAAGTATATTACTTTGTTCTTTTTGTTTTGTACTGCTCCCGCTGCAAATTCTGCCATCTTTTCCTGCATGACGGATGTTTCGGTTTGCCAATTAGGTTTGATTGCTTTTGCAGGACAGGTAACGACACACTCGCCGCAACCATAGCAGACATCTGAGTTGACCGATGCAAACGGCTTGTTCTCTTGAATGATTTCGATGGCATTGGTTGGACAGTATTGAATACATTTGCCACAAGAGGTACAAATACTTCCATTAACTTTTGGCTTTACGGCTGAATGCATCATTTGTTTCCCTGCCCTACTGGCACAACCCATACTGATATTCTTAATCGCACCACCGAACCCCGAGAGCTCATGCCCTTTAAAATGAGAGACAACAACCATCGCATCCGCATGATATATTGCCGATCCGATTTTGACTTCAGAAAAATGCTTGCCGTTTACAGGAACATTCACATAATCTTTTCCATTAAGGCCGTCACCGATTATGAGCGGCGCATCCACAACGGCATATGCAAATCCGTTTCCTATCGCAGCGTTCAAATGATCAACCGCATTTGATCTCTGTCCATAATAGAGTGTATTTGTATCAGTCAAAAACGGATTAAGCTTTAAGCCCTTGATAATGGAAACAATCTTTTTGATATATATCGGGCGTATGAATGAAGCATTTCCTGGTTCTCCAAAATGGACTTTGACTGCGCAGTTTCCGCCTTCCGATAATAGTTCACTTACATCCAACCTGGCTGCCAGATCTCCCAGTTTATTTACTGGAGAAATTTTGTGGTGTTTATGGATGTCATAAAAATATACTTGTGATTTCAAAGAGATGCTCCTTTATAAATTATTAAGTAAAAAAAAGTTGATACTATCTTTTTTTATTTACGATAATATAGTGACAGGTGAAAAACCTGTTATCTCTTCTCCCCCCTATAAAGGCGCCTCATTAATGTGAGGCGCGAACTTTATATACAAATATCTGATGTTTTATACCATCCGTGATATATATGTTCTCTCTTATGGCTATATCATGAGGTTCTCGTAATCCTTCATAGATTTCATCGATCAATTCGCCTTTAGAGTTATAAATGAAAACTCTTCTCCCATTGGCATCGACGATATAGATGTTCCCGCTGTCGTCGGTTTCTAATGCCACAGGTTTTTGCCATGATCGACCTTTTTTAGGTCGGCCGTTAATCTCCATCATAAATTGCAAATATTCATTATATTTTTTAATTACTTTGTTTCCCAGGTCAAGAACATAGATATAGCCTTTGTTATCGACCGCTACGTCTACCGGTTTATCAAAGTTATAGTCTCCGCTGCCGAATCCACCTATCGTAACAATATGTTTTCCGTTAGGTGAAAATTTTTGCACACGGTCATTTCCAGAATCAGCAACATAAATATAACCTTTATTATCGATATCAATTCCGCTAGGTTCGTTTAGCTTTCCATTATCATCACCTAACCCGCCAAAACTTGTAATAAAGGTCCCGTTAATTTCATACTGTATAGCCAGATTGTTTTCTTTGTCGACAACCCATACGGTATCTCCATAACCAAGTGCAATACTGTAAGGCCCCTTCAGCTTACCGATTGAATTAGATGATAGATTATTGAAATAATTAACGTATGCCCCATCTTTCGTGAAGTGCTGAATCCGCTTGTTATCGAAGTCAGCGACAAAGATTCCTTTGCTGCTTACTGCCAATCCCCGGGGATTAAGAAGTTGTCCTGGGTCAAGCCCGGGATAGGATATTGTTTTGATAAGCTGATATTCCGGCTGTGCGCCTTTTTCCGCCAAACGCAAGTTTTTAGTATCGGCGTTAATGCTGCCGATCCGTTCTTCAATCAGCTTTATCCTGCCTTTTGTGTCGTTATCCTCCTCGGTATTTCTATCCGGCGACCTGCGTTCCAGGTTGTTGATGCGCTGCTCGATTTCTTTCATGCGAAGTTTCATGCTCTCTTCGTTAGCACTAACTGTTGTACTTACAATTAAAAGTATAAAAAAACAGCTTAAGATTAACTTGCTTTGCATAAATTATTCCTATAAAAAGCCTTAATTTTATCAGTAATATATACAATTTCTTTTTCTGTAAGGCTTGGATATGTCGGTAATGAAAGTATCTGTGAAGAAAGTTTTTCTGCTACAGGAAAATCACCTTTTTTGTAGTTCAAATATTCGTAAGCCGGTTGCAAATGAAGTGGAATAGGATAATGTATCCCGGTTTGCACCCCATTTTCCTTGAGATATAAAGCTAGTTCATCACGACAGTCCGCTTTTACTACAACTAAGTGGTAAACATGGCTTCTATCCTCTTTTACGAATGGAAACTGAACTTCTTCAATATCATTTAAATAGCTTTTGTAGATATCAGCCACGAGTTGCCTGTTTTTTGTCCAGCTGTTTAAGTGCTTCAGTTTAACGTTTAGTATGCCGGCTTGAAGTGAGTCGAGTCTGCTGTTAAATCCTTCGATAGCATGTCTGTACTTGTCCTGGGAAGTATTCCTTCCATGATTTGTTAATTGCCTTGCTTTTAGCTCGAATTGCTCATTATTCGTTGTAACGCATCCGGCATCTCCGTATGCGCCTAGATTTTTACCAGGGAAAAAGCTGTAAGTGCACATATCGCCATATTCGCTTACGCTTCTCCCTTTATACTCAGCCATGTGGGCCTGGGCGCAATCAAATACCACACGAATTTTATTATTGTCAGCGATCGATATTATTTCGTCAATATCAACAGGCTGTCCATAAAGATGTACAGGAATGATAGCCTTGGTCTTATTGTTAATCTTAGGTTCGACAATAGAATAATCCATTAACATAGTGGTTTCATCAACATCGGCAAAAACTACCTTTGCACCAATAGCGCCAATAGCCTCTGCTGTAGCTATGAAAGTGTTCGGGACAGTAATAACCTCATCTCCCGGCTGAACCCCTAACGTTTTCAGCGCTATAATCAGGGCATCGGTACCATTACTACAACCTATAGCATATTTTGACTTACTAATAGTTGCAAATGATTGTTCAAAGAAAGAAACTTCTTCTCCGAGAATAAATGAACCTTTATCGATTATTTGTTCGATTTTATTGAGAATTTCTTTTTTGATGCTGGCATCTTGTTTCGTTATATTATTGAGTTGTATGTTCATTATTCTTCACACTGTCCGAGCTTACTTCTTTTTGGCTTAAATCGCAGGAATACTTCTTTTCCAGTTTCAGTTGATTCGTACAACGCGTTAATTATTTCCAATGACTTTCTTCCTTCAATTCCATCAATAAGGGCTTTTCTGTTTTGATTAATCGAGTGGACAACTTTTTTAAGGAATTCTTCATGTCCGAACCCGTAGACGTTCGGAGGCATAGTAGAGTACTTCTCGACAACAGCCTCATCTTCAGGAAAACTGTTTTTGAATTGCCATATTTTCATCTGATTTGCAGCGAAACCGCCGATCTCGACAGTGCCATTTTCTCCGAGGATTGATATTGATCCTTCAAGGTCCTGCGGACGAGCACAGGTAGTCGCTTCAATAACTCCAAGTGCGCCGTTAACGAACTTAATCACTGCAACTCCGGTATCTTCGGTTTCGATGTTATGCAGCATCGTCGCAGTCCTTGCGAAGACACTCTCAACCGGTCCCATCATCCATTGCAGCAGATCAATATGATGGCTGGCTTGATTAGTAAAAACTCCACCGTCCATTGCCCACGTTCCACGCCATGGGTCCTGATCATAATAAGCCTGGTCGCGACACCAGCGTACCCGGACAGTTCCGAGGACCAGTTTTCCTAATCTGCCGGTTTCTAACGCTTCACGTAGTTTTTTTACCGGCAGATTGTATCGGTTTTGCTTCACTACAAATAACTTCACACCAGCTTGATCACAGGCTTCGATCATCGCATCGGCATCTTCAAGTTTTAAGGCCATTGGTTTCTCGACTACAATATGTTTTTGATAATTATGAGCTACATCGACGGCAATTTTTGCATGAATCCCGCTCTCAGTTAAAATAATGACCACATCAATTATTTCGTTTTTTAGCATCTCGCGGTAATTTGTATACCAGGGTACTCCTGTTTCATCTGCTTTTTTTCTAGCACGATCTTCGACTAGGTCACATATCGAAACCAGTTGAGCCGTTTTTATGTTTTTTAGCGCATTTATATGCTTATATGACACTCTTCCGCAACCGATAAGCGCGAACCTTACTTTGTTTTCCATTACTCACCTTTTATATAAAATCACTCTTTACTTATTTCATTATCTAAAAATCTCTTGAAATAATGAATGTAATTCAAGTCGTCTTTTGACCTCAGGTCATTTTTAATCTCTTTTTCAATTTTCCTGTCAAAATTAATGCCAAGGCTATACTTTAAATAATAACCCAGAAATTTCAATTGTTCGCTTCTAAAAATACGATAATGGCTGTTATTTTTTTCAATCTTCTCTATCTTGAACCAGCTTTTCTCCATAGGTACCGGACACGACACAATTCTGATATCAGGCATCACTTTATTAAATATCCAATTAGCTCTATAGCTATGATAAGGCGAAGTAACCAGAATCATACTGCTGATATTATGCTTGTCGATGAAGTCTTTCGTAATGAGCGCTTCTTCGTAAGTGGAGGCAGCAACAGGGCCTTGATAAAACTTAACTTTGTTCCCTAATTTTTTTAACTTGCTTTTTACCAGCTTTTTATTTGCATAAACTTCGATATTCGGTGAAAACATTTTTTTTGAATACCCAGCTTCATAGAGCTCAAAGGCATGGTTTACCCGTTCTTTGTATTCGCCATCTAGAAAGACAATCAATCCGACTTGTTCAGGTACTTGCGAAAAATAGAGCTGCTGGGCCGTCCACGGAAATACCACAACTAGTTTCATTGCAAAAATAAAAACATAGCAGAGAATTGCCGCAAATGCGTATTTAAATAGTTTACTAACAATCTTAACAGTCGTCATTATTATCCAATAATTTTCTTTAATGTCAGAAGTATAATTCTCAAGTCTGTAACCATGCTTATCTTATTTATATACTTTTTATAAAGTGTAATTTTTTTAGGTAAAACAATTTCTAAATAAGCTTTTTCTTTATCTGAATAATTATTTAAAATGTTCTCTTCATCACGAAATTCGATTGCAGCATAATCCGTTATACCGGGTCTTATAGACAAAACAGTTCTATACTCTTCTTTATACTCATTTATGTAAGCTGTTAACTCGGGCCGGGGCCCCACAAGCGACATGTCGCCTTTAATGACATTGATCAATTGAGGAAGTTCATCAAGTTTCGTTTTTCTCAAGAATTTCCCAACCCTGGTAATCCTTGGATCATCAGCACTCGTAACGCCCGGACCAAGCTTTGGCGCGTCAACAATCATAGACCTGAATTTATACAGAGTGAACGGCTTGAAGTTTTTCCCGAGCCTGGTCTGCTTAAATAATGCCGGACCCTTCGAAGTAAGCTTTATTAATAAAGCTAGGAACATAAATACAGGAACAAGTAACAATACTCCGATAAACGCGAAGAAAAAATCTATAATAATTTTGCCTATGGACAGATATAGTTTACTTAGCATGTTCGATAACTTTGTTAATGACTCGATCAATATCCTCATCGGTCATTCCAGGGTATATCGGAAGTGATAATGATTGCAGGAATATATCCTCTGCTACCGGATAATCAGTTTGTTTATAATCGTAAGTATTTTTGTAATAAGGATGCCTATGGACCGGAATGAAATGAACCGAAGTTCCTATTCCCTCGTCTTTTAACTTTTCGATAAGCTCGTCTCTATTTGCTACTTTAATAACATACAGGTGCCATGCCGACGTTCGATTATTTTTAATAACAGGAGTTACTATTTTTGTATTTGTGAATGCTTTTGTATATTTTGCTGCTATTTTTGCTCGTTGCTCCTGCATCCATTCTACTTTTTTTAGTTGCGCTAACCCAAGTGCAGAATTGATATCTGTTGTGTTATATTTATTTCCGTTATCAATAACTTCGTAGTACCATGACCCTGCTGCCGTATATCGGTCCCAGGCATCCCGGCTGATACCATGCAGTCTATTGATTTTCATGTGTTTGGCATACTCATCATTATCGGTAGTCGCCATGCCTCCTTCTCCGGTAGCTAACGTTTTTGTGGCATAGAATGAAAAGCACGTGATATCTCCGATGGTGCCTATTTTCTGATTTTTGTAACTAGCCGGAATAGCATGTGCCGCATCTTCAATAACCTTGAGATTATTATCTTTTGCAATAGACATTATCTCGTCCATGTCACAAGGTTGCCCCGCAAAATGGACTGGAATTATAGCCTTTGTCTTCTTTGTTATTTTCTTTTCAATATTAAGCGAATCTATATTATGGGTTGCTGGTTCTATATCGCATAGCACCGGTATCGCATTAAAATAGGTAATTACTTCGGCTGTTGCAATAAAAGTATTGGTTGGGATAATGACTTCATCTTCTGCTTTTAGTCCTATTGCCTTGAGTGCTAGATGAAGAGCTGCGGTTGCGGAGTTCATTGATACGGAGTTTTTTACACCAATGTATTCTCCAAATTTTTTTTCGAATTCTATCGTTTTGGGGCCCATAGTCAGCCAGCCTGATCTTACTGCCTCTATAACGCCATTAATTTCATCATCCGTAATATGTGCTTTATGAAAAGGGATCATTTTATATCCGTTCTATATGCGTAGATAACAGGACTTTTCCTTTGTATCAGAGTGAACATTCTTGTTTTCTTTGACAATTAATATTTTATATTTTTTTATCTTATTATACCAGAGGAATTTTATTTGAAGAAAAATCAAATATCCATTACAATAGTTTCAATAGTTCACACAATTTATTGCATAATAAAAGATAAAAATGAAAAAAAACGAATTAACTGTCATATTAGATAAAGCCATAGATTATTTTAAAAATTTGGACAATAAACCTACCCTTATTTTTTTATTTGGTTCCTATGCAAAAAACAAACAGCACAAAGGAAGTGATATCGATATCGCAGTATTATATAAAAACAAACCTACGATAGTCGATAATTATAATATTTCAAATGAGCTATCTCAAATTTCTAAATATGACGTAGATTACACTTCACTTAACGGAATTTCGGATATCTTGCAATATCAAGTCATTCGATATGGCAAAGAAATATATTCTGATCATTCATTTGAAGCGAAAATATATAAGACCACAGTAATAAGCAAATATATTGACCTCAAAGAAAACAGGAAAATCATAGAAAAAAAATTATTGGAGAGAATTGATGGTTGATAATGATGTGTTGCTATCAAAGATAGATTCTATATATCGATGTTTAGAAAGAATACACGAGGTTACCGGAGATGATCCGACGAAACTATCAGATTTTACAATACAGGATGTATTTGTCCTTAATTTGCAAAGAACAATCCAATTATCACTGGATATTGCAAATCATATTATTGCAGAAAGTAACTGGCAATTACCTGATACTATGAAAGCCAGCATCGAAATACTCCATGACCACAAAGTTATTAATGAAAACTTAAAATCAAAATTAATTAAAATGGTTGGCTTCAGAAATATATCCATACACGAATATCAAAGATTAGACATTGAGATACTTAAGAGTATATTAAGTAATAATTTAGGCGATATTACTGATTTTCTTAAAATAATCAAAAATAACTATCTAACTGTTAACGGCTAAATCCCAAACTTTTTTGTTAATACTGACAACGTTAACCGGCTTAATAAGAAATCCATCCGCACCTTTTTCAACCAAGCCGAGGATTTTGATGTTTTCAGCTATTTCGTCATCAAATCCGAGTCCGGACATCATTACGATTTTGCTTGTTGGCACAATCCGCTTTATTTCTTTTAAAGCAGTTATTCCATCTTTCACCGGCATTACTACATCCAGGAAAACGATATCCGGTTTTATCTTAAAATACTCGTCAACAGCTTCTTGTCCGTTATAGGCTGAATAGACCTTATACCCAATAGCTTCTAATTTATTTCTTAAATTTCTAATGATAAATTTATGGTCGTCAACAAAGAGAATTGTTTTGATAGAATCCGGTCGTTTTTCTTTGGATGCAGATAAGTTTCCTATGGTTAGGGGAGGATCGTTAATGCCCAAGTTCTTATTAATATTTTCTATATTTGTTTTTGAATTATTGTTTTCCATATAATAAATATAACAATAATATTTCGTTGTTTCAATTGTATAATTTATTATTGCTCAATTCGATGGTAATCGTCTTCTAATCGCTCAATATCATCTTCGCCAAAGTAATCACCTGTTTGTACTTCTATAAAGACGAGATCTTCATCGGTATTATTGGTTATTCTATGGATGGTACCTCGGGGAATATCAATGAACTCTTTAGGATTAAGCACCGATTGTTTTTTATCAATAGCAACTAATGCTTCGCCTTTCAAGATAAACCAATGTTCTTCCCTTAATTTATGCCTCTGAAGACTTAATCGCTTATGCGGGTAAACAACAATACGTTTTACTTTGTGGTCTACTTCATTTGCTAAAACATAATACGTTCCCCAGGGACGTTCACCGACATTAACAAGATATTCACGTTGATATTCGTTATTCAAGGTAGTGCTCCATAATTCAATTGATCTACATTAAAAGTATATCATAATTAAACCAATATAATTCGTTTGAGTTTTAAATGAGAATATATTTTAGTGATAAGGAAGAATCAGTTCACAACCTGGGTATTTTTGCCCATCCCCCCGAAAAGATATACTAAGGGATACACAGATAAGCTATTAACAATTTTCTATAGCTGCTTATACGGTAGGCCCAAATATACTACTTAAGGTTTTTGTAGAAGTATCAAAGCTGAAGTTTTAGTTATTGTATAACCTTTTTTATTAAATATATCCAGGAATTCATCTCTTCCTGATTCTAAAGATCCAAAAACTATATTCCCGGATGCCACTAATAAATTGTCTAATTTATTTGCTAATGATTCTAATGATGTAGCATATCCGTTATCAAACCATCCGCCTTCGAAATAATCAAGCAATCCAGAAAAACAAACAATATTAAACTGATTATTCTCCGGCATATCCATGACATTCATTTGCACCCCATATCGACTTTTTGTAATTTTTGAATTTGTATCAATACCATAAGAATTTTTATATTTCTGATCTTGTAAAATATCAATAAATTTATTCTCTCTTGCTCCGACATCAAGAATGAAATCGTTCTGCTTCGGCTTAGCAATTCTGATAAATAATTCAGCACAGCTAGTATTACCATGATCAATAAGCAGAGGATCAACGAAGTTTCCTATAGTGGAATCCCTTCTTATACTGGATTTGTTATAACCAGTAATCCCAAATAATCGTTCTTTTAAAATTTTTTCATCACTAGCTAATAGTTTCTTGTTCATGTTATTTAAGAGCCTCCCCGCACAAATACGTATAAATAAACTTACGCAGCTAGGATTAATCCCTATAGCTAAGATCTAAAATTACATCTTACCTAATATAATATCGTACAAAAGTACGAAAAGTTTCTAACTTTCTATCCGTTCATAATCTATGCGATTCATCCTGAAGCATGTAACCAAAGTTACGCAGACGCGTTTTTACATTTGCTAAATCTGATCTGGCGATCAATATATGATATCCTTCCGCCTTAAGAATGCGACTACTCAATTCAGGATCAGTAGCAATCAGTCGAACCAATTCAGGATCCTTGCCGATCTTAAAAACAACATGCTCCCGATCAATTATCACGGGTGATGATTTTTGTGAAATTTCCGAGAGAAAATCCTGCCAGATAACCGGCAAAGTCTGTTCCATCTCGTTTTTAAATGCTTTGATCTTATCAGCTACATCGTTTTCATTGGAACAATCGCGAAGAAATGAAATACGATTTACTTTATATTTATTTTCACTTAAAAGAAAGCCATATTTAGCCGCTATCAGGTTTTTAATCTTACTGTTTCCTCCAATGATAGATAAATGCAATACATGGTGATCAAGCACAAAAACACTGTCTTCCGTCGAAAAATTGATATCAATCGATTTCTCCAGCCCGAGAGCATAAGCTCCAATTTGATTTAACCTGATATACCGAAGCCCAAGGTAAGGGTTGGATTTTTGAAGGTTAACAACTCTGCCGCATTCGAGCGTTATAGTATCCGGAGAATTATCATAGGCTATATCAATCAATCCCAAAGATGCCAACGCAAAAAAATGGGCCTTGATCATAGGGATAGTTACTACAAACAAGAACTCAAAACGATTAATGTCTTGAGACTTCTGATTATAATGGAACTTATCATGGGTAAGAGGGATGCTTGTGAGCGATTCATAAAACCGATACTGGCCGGAAGCAGTATCATAGTTGCGGTATGAAATAATACGGATAATATGTTCGATGTTAACCCAGGCCCCTGGGGTAAACGTCTTTAATAGAGCGACAATTGACTCATTTAAAGGCACACCCTCCTGTAATACCAAGTATTGATTATTTCCTAACCCATTCATATGAGGAAGGAGCATAGCCGGAAACAGCAGTCTAGTGTAATTCTCAAAAATCTTTTTTATTACTTGAAGCGGATCTGTATTCTGATAGTCATGACTAGGCTCAAATAACTGAAGGATATTTAATAGCCACGCCATGCGTAAAAACGTAGTAGACCCTTTTATACCGCTCTCCGAAGAAAAAAATTCCTTTAACCCGAAAGCCTTAGATGCGGCATTCAAACTTTTTTGTGAAATAATCTTCTGTGCTGTATACTGCAATTGCCCAAGTTCAATAAATTTTTGAAGCTGCTGCAACATAACTACTATTTCGTTCTGATCAGCAAACTCATAACTCGTCTGCGCATGTCCCTCTTCGAAATGCAATTCATAATCAGCTGGTCTGGAAGATGATTTTTTTAATGCCGTCCTTAGTTCTCCCGGTATATTAATATAAAAATCAGTTCGATAACTCCCCTTATATGAGTAGCTTGAATCAATAATAAATAAAGCGAACTCATCCTTAAGATTTTTGTCATAGTTTGATTTAAAAATATCCGATCCAACAATTTTATCAGCGAGCCCAATACTCATATAGAGAGAGGGGTACCACAGATAAAGATTAAGAAGCCTGGAAGCATTTTCGGGTAAAGCTTTAATGAATTTATCAACGAGGACTTGTTCCGTAAAGAAAACAGCCCAGTTCCTTGCAAGCCCTACTGCATTAGACTGTGTCTGACTGGATAATGCGTCATGCAAACCATGGATGTTCTTAATTAACCATGGCTGTGTAGCTGCTTCTTTTTCTATTATAGGTAAAAGATAATGATTATAGATCTTTTTCAACGTAAAATAACTGTAGGCGTTAAATAATTCGTATGCTAAAGTTTCGACATCTTTAGTGTTTTTTTTTTGCATAAACTAGCTCTCCCTGGTGAAAATAAAATCGATATCTTCCTGCGAGAGCGACTTAAGAGAACCGGCATCAGATGAAATCAATTGCTGGAATATCTCGTTTTTCTTTTCTTGAAGTATCAGTATTTTTTCTTCTATCGTGCCTCTGGTGATAAGCTTATAGCTGAAAACCGTTTTATCTTGCCCGATACGGTGAGTACGATCTATTGCCTGGTTTTCAGCAGAATTATTCCACCAGGGATCATAGATAAAAACATGATCGGCTGCTGTAAGATTTATGCCGACACCTCCGGTTTTTAACGTCATCAAAAATACTTTTGTTTCCTGGTCATTCTGGAACCTATCAACAAGTTCTCTGCGATTTTTAGTTTCTCCTGTCATGAAAACATAAGAAATAGAATGACGATCAAGATCATCGGCAATGTTTTCAAGCGCATTAATAAACCCTGCAAATACAAGGACCTTGTGTCCGTTTAACGCTGCATCGAGAATATTCTCAACCAGCAGATCCCGCTTGGGAGAAACTATCCTGCCATCGCTAAAAGCTTCTGGTGTTGATGCGATACGGCGCAACTCAGTCAACGCTTGCAGAATAAAAAACTGGGACCTGTTGACTCCGTTTTTTACTATCTGAGCATTGATACTCTGAGTAAAATAGCTAAGCCTTTCTGCATACAATTTCTTCTGCTGCTCAGACATCTCGACATACAGTATCTGTTCAATTTTTTCCGGCAATTCTGTAGCCACTTCTTTTTTTAATCTTCTCATAATAAACGGATAGATTTTTCGCTTCAGCTCATGCATAACATCCTTATTATTATCTTTCTGTATCGGTACAGCATAGAGATCATTAAAATCATTCAGACTGCCGAACATGGAAGGATTAAGGAATCGGAAGAGTGAATACAGCTCCCCGAGATTATTCTCTACAGGGGTTCCGCTTATTGCCAGCCTATGCTTACTGTTGAGCAGCATTACTGCTTTAGCCGTCTGAGAATGAATGTTCTTAATATGCTGGGATTCGTCAAGTATCACATAGGCAAATTTAATGTCTTTCAGCTTTTCTATATCATTACGAAGAGTAGCATAGGTTGTAATTAATAATTGATGATTCAAAGCTTCATCCAGATTACGCTGCGGGCCATAATATAGCTTGTAAGTAAGTTCCTGATTAACTTTTTTAAGCTCATTCTCCCAGTTAAACAAAAGAGTCTGCGGCAAAACAATCATCGATGGAGATTTTTCTTTAGGATATACCAGTGAAAGTAAAGTTATTGCCTGCGCAGTTTTACCAAGCCCCATATCATCAGCAAGGCACCCGCCAAGAGAATTTTGATGTAAATACCGGAGCCACTTGACCCCTCGCTTCTGGTAATCGCGAAGTGTTATTCCGAGCTTAGGAAGTTTTAATATTGATGCCTGTATTTTATTGAATCCTTCAAAAATCTCACGCGGTTTATTAAGCTCCTCAGAAGCTATTCTTTCGTCAATCAACTCATCTAAAAAAGGCATGTCAAAAAAAGAAATTTTTACTTTCTTTTTATCTTTTTTAAACAGGCGCTCCAGCTTTTTCAGATATCCGTCATCAATCAAAGCTTTAGTTCCGTCATTAAGCTGAATATACGCGCTCTTACGATATTGAGAGATAACCTCGAAAAGAGAAAACGATTCCCCTTCTATAAAAAGCTTCGCATCACCTTCAAAAAAGTCAATTCCATAAGAAAGCTGCAGCGACAATTTTGGCCTGGCAGAAACGATTTTGTATTTTCGCAGTTTATCAGCGCCAAAAACCATATAATCCCGCAGTAATAGCGGCAAATAAGTTACGATAAAATTATGGGCCAGAGCTTCTTCAATGACATACAAATTGCCCTCCGGATAATAGTTGCTTTTTTCTTTTGCTTTAATATCCTTTTGACATTTTTTTAGCAAATGCTGTAAATCACTCTGATTCAGATTACGAGAACTATGACTAATTTCATGAATAACAAAAGTCCTTTCCAGCTCGTTCTCAGTTACGACCCTCACAACATCGTAATTATCCATGAACTCTACCGGGAATCCTTTAACCACATTTCCCGTACGCAAATATAATGTATTATCTTCACCGATATCTTCAATGATCAAGGCAGGTACCTCTTGCACCGGCTCACCTTTCGTACAACGATAATCTTTATATTCCAGAATTATATTATCGAAACAAGAATAAAACAGCGTAAGAAACTGTTCCAGCTGCTGAGCAGAAAAAGTAGTTGTAAACACAGGAATACGCTTAAATGCCTCGCCAGCCGGCAATACAGTATAAATAGTATTGTCGGACAGAATATGACTTTCCGAAAGCAGTTTAAAATCAGCATATTTGCTATCAATAAAAAATTGAACACTGGAGGTCAGCTGTTGAGATGAAAGCTCTTTAATGATAAGGACAATATGCCCATGATCAGCGCTGAAAGTTATTTTTTTCTTGTTTTCATCAAAAAGATCATCTAACCCTGCTAATTGATTGAATATATATTCGTGCTCATGAAGATATACTTTATTTTCCGGATTTTCCCAATCGACCTTAAAGGCATTTTTCTCCTGCAAACGGGCGAGCGTCTTGAGAATATCTCTGGTTACACCGGAGTAGTACATATACTGGTCATAATTAACAGAGTTGCCTTTTTTATCTGTAACTTTAATAAAAGCCCCATTATCATCAAAAGCAAGAACAAAAGCAACCTCACCTTTCTGCCTGGCGACAGAAGACAGGTTATTCTTCTTTAGCTTTGTAAATATTGAAATCTGATTTTCCATTTTGGTTGTATTTATCTTATATTTTGAGTATATTTTCTATATACTTTATATAGTTAATTAATAGTTTTTTATCGCATGATGCAGGAATCTTTTAGTATGCCTTTAAGCTCTGGGTTCACTCATGCCACGTTTTGTTTCTGATTATTAACTTCTTAAACGGTCAATTCTATCAATTTCAACATAATTTTTCAGATTAGTTTTTTTGCATAAGTTTTTATTCTCTCGACAGTATAAAGCAGATCAGGCACATATTTAAGCACTTCAGCGAATATATCTTCGATTACTTCCTGGACATACTCGTGTGCAATCGAATTGCGCAAGAATCTTATTTGTTTATAAGTTTCAGCTGATGCTATTAAGCCTCGCTTTTCAGCTCTATTCAGGCGATCAATGATAGTACCGCTGCTTTCCAGTTCCAACGAATCCAACAATCTAAATATTTTTTGAATAATAATGTCACTCAAGCGCGAAAACCTACCGGTCAAGGACTCAAAGCTCTCTAATTCAGCAGGTTGATATTTCTCTTTAATACCGATTGTTAAGCATTTATTATAGGAATAGTTCAATACGTTTACCGAATTATCAAGAATAGATAATTCTTCATTTAATAGGGCTAATAAATCACTGTTGTTCTTCATCAAATACCCTCAAAAAGATTATAATAAAATCCCACTCTCTAATGCTATTTTTACAAACGGCCTATTAAAATCTTTATCAATTATTAAATCAATTTTTTGTTCGCCTAGCTTACTGTACAATGCCAGGAGTATCTGCCTCTTGCTATTCTTAGGAATAACTTCCGAAATAACTAGTAAATCTATATCTCCGCCTTTTTTAGTAACATCTGTCCTGGAACCGAAGAGATAAACCCGAGCCATCTTATCATAAGCATAAATCACTTCTTTAATTGAATGGATCTCATATTCGCTTAATCTTACCATATCAACCTCATATATTCTATATATTGTAGATTCCTGCATTCCTGCAAAATATATTATCCATCGACATTAAATACTTGATTATGAGTTTTATTGTTCTCCTGTTTTTTCCTGAACGGACCTATAGACGCGCTGAGCCGATGCACCTTCTATTGCTTTCACTGCGATGTTCTGTACTTGTATCCCGCATTCATCAGTTTTTTGACGTAACTGCTTTATTACTTCATCCTGTTCCTTAATTTTGGCTTCGAGGGAAACTATCTGTTGTTTATTCAACTTCCTTTCGCCTTCTATCTCTTTTGCAGAGAGTTCGGCGTTATGTTTATATTTTAGTTCTATTTTTTCGAGGGTATTTTTCTCGGTGTCTTTAATGGCTTGATCTAAACGGATCGGGAACTGTTCAACTTGATCTTTCAAGGATACTAAGTCCTGTTCTTTTCCGGCTATAAATGACTCTCTGTCGGATAGCTGTTTCTCGACTTGTTCTTTTTTCTGGATTAATTCTTTTTCCAGTGTTGCCTTTTTTGCCTCATATTCATCTTTCTCTTTTTTCCTTTTCAACTGGAGGTTATAGTTAAATTCTTCTTCCTCTCGCTCTCGCTCTTTTTTTGTTAGAGATTCTTTTTCTTTTTTTGCATTCTCGTAGTCGTCTTGCTCTTTTTTCCATTGCTGTTTTTTTTGTGAAAGGTCATTATCAAACAACGCTTTTTTCTCTTCAATCTCCGCTTCGAATGTTTCTTTTTTTTCTTTTTGTGCACGGAACAGGGCTTCTAAGCTATCAACATTGGTTTTTATCTGATAGATTTCTTCCAAATATTTTTTCTCTATTTCTATTGCATGTTGAAGGTCACTTAATTTCTTGGATTCGTTCACCAGTCGGTCTTCTAATGTATCAAAATATTTGGCTATTTCGAGTTTGTTTTCTGCTAATCCTTTTATGATTTTTTCTGATGATAAGGAGGTGGCATTTTTGATAATTTCTTTGTCTTCTTCCTTGATCTTTTCAGTTTTAACATCAATGACTTTTTGGTTTTTTACTTTTTCCAACAGCTCATTATATGCATCCATTACTTCATTTTTAGTGCTTTTTACTGTAATTTCTTTCGCCATTTTTATCTCCTTTTCCTGTAATATTTTTTATTTCATCATCGGTAATATGTGCTTTATAAAAAGGGATCATTTTGTATCCATTCTATAAATATTATTTGTTAATTTCTTAGAGATACCAACATAAGCGTAATAGCTTTCCTGCGCATTTAACATTTTATATTTTTTTTGCTTATTGCACCAGTGGAATTTTATTGGGTGCATGATAAATCGGTGGGTGACCAGGATATTATGACAATTTTCGAGGAAACCTTGCACAATAAACTATTTCCAATTCTGCAACAACCATTTCCATACTGGTAAAATAGTGATTTTATAAGTATTCACCGTGATCTCGTCCTCTTCATCTTCCGTCAATATTAGACCGGTAGCCAGCCCATATGTCTTCATAGCCTCAATAAGGCCATTAATCTCTCTTTGACTGGTTTCTTCATTCTCAAGAGATAAAGTCACCTGAATTGCATGTATAATACGATTACCTTCTTTTATTACAAAGTCGCATTCCCGTTTGCCTGAATAATAGTATATTTCTTGCTCAGATCTCTTTAATTGAATAAAAACAAGATTTTCTAACAACCGACCTTGATCGGGTGAATTTCTTGTGCCTAACTGCAAAGCTAGCGCATTATCGATAATATATATTTTTTTTGGTGCTAGTATTTGTCGTTTAACAGAATAATCATATCTTGGCAACAAAAATAGTAGATAAGCATTCTCAAGATAACTTAAATAATCTTTAACTGTCGTCTGGCTATTCACTCCTATAATTTTCTTAAGCGAGTTGTAGGATATCTCTTTACTTACATTACTTGCACAAAAATACACCAGTTCTTTTAATTCATGATCCCTGGTTATTTTATACCTGGCGACAATATCACGGTACAGTATACTTTCGTACATAGTTTTTAGATATTTTCTTTCGTAGGATTGAATGTATTCAGGAATACCACCGGAAACAAAATAGTCATTAAAATTACGTTTATAAACTGCCTTATCTTTTGTTCCTAAGAATTTAATATCATGACTTATTTTTTTATTAAGAAGATATTCTCCAAAAGAAAAAGGATATAACTCAATCTGAACAAAACGGCCTGTTAAGTGAGTCCCCAACTCACGGCTTAGCATGGAAGCATATGAGCCTGTAATATAGAGTTTATTTCCTTGATCATGTAATCGTCTAACAAACCGTTCCCATCCGGGAATATTCTGAATCTCATCAAAATAAAAAACCTGCTGTTCTCCATACATTTCTATAAATAACTCATATAATTTCTGGAAATCTTCAACGGAAAAATTAATAAGCCTCTCATCATCAAAATTCATATAATAATCTTGTTTTGTTTCACTATTTCGTATTTGCTGTAAAAAAGTTGATTTTCCACAACGTCTTACTCCAGATATTATAATGACACTGGAAATGGTCTTAAGACTATCTATTCGTGAAAATGCATTTCTTGGAATATAAGATTCTTTCCAACGCATAGTCATTTGATCTTTTATGACCTCGGTCAATTGCTCTCTATTCATTTATCTTACCTTATTATATTTTGGTGTGTTTAAAATTATTATAGCATACTATCCATTAGTAGTGGAGCATTAATAGGAACATCCTCTATTGTTATTGGAGATATTGCGAATACAATGTAATTATCTAAGTTCTCGATGCCGCGAATCGAATTAGACAACACCATACCACTCCGGATCAATCTATTTTATTGGCTGAATATCTTAGTCCGTAACATTTTTTAAAACGAAAGTTTTATCGTGAAATCTAAAAGCCAAACTTGGATATAACTGTTAAGTTTTTCAATTTTGATTTTGAATTGTTTAGCTTTTTTATCTTCAAAAGTTTGTATTGTAGCTTCGTTTGGAATGTTTTTGCTTTGTGCATCTCGTTTAATTCGATCTTTTATCGATTCCAGGACATACTCTCTAATTGAGGTCCCTTCCGGCTAACTATACTCATAAGATACTGACCATACTGGTTCTTGATTAGGCCCTGTGCCAGCAGTTCCAGTTGGGATTGTGTAATCCACCCGTTCTCATAAGCGATCTCTTCAATACATGCCATTTTCAGACCCCTTGTCTGTCTTAAATGGTTTTCACAAAAGAACCGGGTCAATCAGGCTCTCGTGTGTCCCTGTATCCAGACAGGCATAACCTCTGCCGAGCATACTGACCTTTAGTTTGTTCTGCTCCAAATATGCTTTGTTAACACTTCATTGTGAAAACTTTTTATCATTTCAGGGTAGATCGGTCATAAAAATTTTATAGCTCTTATTGAATATTTTGCTCAATTTTTGAGCTGACCTTTTTCCTACAGGGATTTTTGCCCTTTCCATTTTAGAAATATACGATTGCTCTGTCCCTAATAATTCAGCTAATTTTTTCTGGCTTATTCTATATTCAGTACGACAAGACTTAATTATTAAGGCCGCCTTTCGATACGCAGGTTCTCCCCCGACTTTTTCGAGCAAGTCTACAAAAGCATCATCTAAGGATATAAAATCCTCTTCAACTTCTTTTTTTTGCTCTGGCAACTGACTTACAACCTTTTCTATAGCGTCTTTTATTGGCTGAATATCTTCGTCCGTAACATTTTTTAAAACGAAAGTTTTATCGTGAAATCTAAAAGCCAAACTTGGATATAACTGTTCTGAGTTTTCAGTATGGGGCTTTTTCATGTGTTCCAACATAATACACCTCCGTTATTTGAATGATTTTATCTATTATTTCCCAACACACAACGTATGTAGGATTTCCCTTTTTTATGTGGCAGTGATATTTGTTATCTTCTAATTTGCCGAAATTTTTCCAGTTATGCCTATATGGACCATCATATTTTATTTCTTGTAATAAAGTTAACAGTAACCCTTGTACCTTAATCGGAAGCTTGTTTTTCTTCTCATTAGCTCTCTTTGTTAATCGTACTTCCCACATAAACCAGTTATATGACATTTATTTCCCTATGTCAATGAATGTCCTATATCCCAATATACTTTCCCACCATGCTTCGCCGGTAATGCCGAGACAAATTCTGCTACCGGTATTGGGGTCTGTGTAGTAATGGAACAAAAAACTGCAATAAGGCAAGCTATGCCTATTTGAAAAGCTCAGAATGAGAACCGATACGCTCGAAAATAATTTGATCGTTTTCGACTTTATAAATTAATAGCCAGTCCGGTTCAATATGACATTCCCGTCGATTTTTATAATTACCGGTCAATTTGTGATCTTTATATTTTTCAGGTAATTGAGCTTCATTTACCAATAAACTAATAACCTCTTTAAGTTTTTCAATTTTGATTTTGAATTGTTTAGCTTTTTTAAAATCTTTTTCAAAATGCTTTGTATAATGTATTTTTAGCATTCGCTAAATACCTAACTGGTTAAATAAATCGTCAATGCTTTTTGCTTCTATAATATTTTTTCCGTTGTCTGTATCTTCAAAAGTTTGTATTGTAGCTTCGTTTGGAATGTTTTTGCTTTGTGCATCTCGTTTAATTCGATCTTTTATCGATTCCAGGACATACTCTCTAATTGATTTCCCTTGGTATGCAGCAAAAACCTTAATTTTTTTATGCATTTCCGGAAGCACATCTATACTCAATCGATCTTTTTTAATAACATGGCTACTCATATATATATCACCTCTCAGCCTATTATACCACATTTCAGTAAATGTACATTTGTGAAGAATAATACGCGACTCCAATTTATACTATACACTGTAGTATACAGAAAAAACCTTAATTATTTATTATAGTTATTTGACGAATAATAGTTTACTTTGTGTTACATCGTGGTACAATATAGAAAAGGAGATGATAAATAATGAAAGATAAAACAGTAACCGTTCGAATCGAGTCTCTCAAATATGATCGGATATCACAGTTAGCCGCCGCAATGGATCGCCCAAAATCATTTGTTATTGAGGATGCTATCAATAATTATCTTGAAGTAAACGAATGGCAAGTCAATGAGATCAAGAAAGCATTTAGTGAGGCCAACAATCCAAATACTAAGTGGATTTCACAAGAAGAAATGGAACTAGAATTTCTTAGCAGGAATCGTAAAAAATGAGAATTATTTGGCTAACAAAAGCAAGAGAAGATATATTGATAATTGATGACTATCTTTCTAAGGATAGTGTTGTCGTTGCAGATATGGTTGTTTCAAAAATATTGATTGAGGTAAGAGTACTATTAAGCAGTCCTGGCATCGGAAGACCTGGTCGGGTAAAAAGTACAAGAGAGTTAGTTCTTTTAGATATTCCCTACATAATTGCTTATCGTGTTAAAGATTCATCGATTGAAATCTTGAGAGTACTTCACCAATCACGTATATGGCCAGCGAGCTTATGAAAAATGGTTAAATATCTTTAGGTCACTTCCGGCTAACTATACTCATAAGATACTGACCATACTGGTTCTTGATTAGGCCCTGTGCCAGCTGTTCCAGTTGGGATTGTGTAATCCACCCGTTCTCATAAGCGATCTCTTCAATACATGCCATTTTCAGGCCTTGTCTGTCTTCAATGGTTTTCACAAAAGAACCGGCGTCAATCAGGCTCTCATGTGTCCCTGTATCCAGCCAGGCATAACCTCTGCCGAGCATACTGACCTTTAGTTTGTTCTGCTCCAAATATGCTTTGTTAACATCGGTGATCTCAAGCTCTCCCCGTGGAGACGGTTTGATGCTTTTAGCAATTTCAATTACTTCATTGTCATAAAAATATAAGCCGGTTACCGCATAATTGCTCTTAGGCTCTTTGGGTTTCTCTTCAATACTAATTGCTCGACGCTGCGAATCGAATTCGACAACGCCATAACGATCAGGATCATTTACCCAATAACCAAAAACAACAGCCCCCTTATTGTTCTCGATTTCTTTAACTGATTGGGAGAGTAACGAAGAGAAGCCCTGCCCATAGAATATATTATCTCCTAGTATCAGGCATACATTATCATTTCCGACAAACTTTTCACCGATGATAAATGCTTCTGCCAGACCATTTGGAGCATGTTGGACTGCATACGTTATCGATACACTGATATGTCCGCCATCTCCTAACACTTTTTTGAATAGAGGTTGATCTTCGGGCGTCGAAATAATCAATATATCTCTTATTCCTGCCAGCATGAGTACTGACAACGGGTAATAGATCATCGGCTTGTCATATACCGGTAATAGCTGTTTCGTAATAGCTTGAGTTAATGGATACAATCTTGTACCGCTTCCACCTGCGAGTATTATGCCTTTCATTATTGGGGTCTCCTTATTGTAATTATTATGCACATTAGAATTGTTGATCTATTCGTCGGACCTTTATCATCCTGGTCTTTGAGGCTTCTTATATAGTTTTAGAATTGCTTATTGGTTAAATAAAGTTTTAACGAAAAAATATAAATCTACTACAAATGTTGCATCAAATCTAGCATTCTTTTGTCGTCATCCTGCATTGGAACGGCTGAGTCGTCTTTTTTATTGCCTGCTTCATTAATCAATAAACTGATTAATTTATTAATCTCTTCAGCACCACATTTTCCATAATAATTTGTTATCTCCTGTTTAATTTTATCGATCAATATTTTGTTATCGTCCATTTGTAATCCCCAATCTTTCCAATCTGGTTATATAGACAAATTTTACAATAAAACTACTAATAAAACAAAAGATTATTACTAGTTGATACACTGGATTAACCTGAATATATAAATAAGATAACCAACAACAAAATAGCATATGACAATATTCAAGCCATATGATTTTCTTATGAGACCATCCCAATATATTAAGCCTCTGGTAAAAATGGCTGCGATGAGCCTCCCAGACTTTTTCTCCATTAAGTGCTCTTCTGATTAAGGTAACAGAAGCATCCATAATAAAAACACCAAATATCATTATCAGTGGAATTATAGATATTGAGCTTTCATTATTCTGACTAATTTTAATGATCATTGCTGCAAAAAAGAAACCGAGAAAGGCACTACCCACATCTCCCATAAAAATTTTAGCTTTTGGATAGTTCCAGATGAGAAATCCAATGAGCGACGCCACTAATATTAGAAGAATCGTTGCTGTAGAATAATCCCCCATTATAAATGCAAAAGCAGCTAGAGCAGCGCTACCTAAAACCCCAATCCCTCCGGCATAACCATCTATCCCATCCATGAAGTTATAGATATTGGTCACAGCTACGATAAAGATTACCGTTAGGAAATAATTTATAAAACTAAAATCAATAGTCATAAAAGGAAGGTAAAATAGGCTCAATTTGTAGCCAGCAAAATAGACAACAGTAGCTCCGAGGATATGGACTGCAAATCTTTTACCGGCACCTAATCGTTTGATATCGTCAATCAGACTAGTTATCGCGATGAATAGCGAGGCTAAGAGCAATACAAAAAAATGAATATCAAACCGGATCATTTGCTGCCACAACATAACTCCATAACCAAGCAAAAACGCTATTATAAAGCCGATTCCGCCCATGAGCGCAGTTGGTTTTTTGTGTGAACTTCGATTGTTCGGGATATCAAGGATATTGTAGCGGAAACAAAAACGATATACGATATAGACCAGAAAAAAAGATACCAGTGTGCATACGAATAACGAAATCGCGAGTAGTAAACCGTGAGTCGTGAATAGTAGCGCAAACAATGTCATCATTGTGTTATCTTCCAGTAGCCAGCGCGGTTTGAGCCGATACGTTTAATAAAATTTTCTTTTTTCAATTTAGAAATATGTTGCTTTATTCCATTTATACTTATTCCAATTTCGCTAGCCAGTTCATCCCGAGTGATCCTTGGGTTATCTTTAATCAGCTTGATTATCTTATTTTTATTACTGATTGGGGTAGTCATTGGGGTAGCGTTTGGGGTAGCGTTTGAAACTATTAACGCTAACTTTGTTATTATTGTGTTTGGTCGAACTTCGTAACCTAACGAAAGGCTATATCCCTCTTCAAGCAACATCCGTCTAACTCTTGTTATACCTGTTCCATATTTTTCTATTTCACCGAGAAAATAAAACGCTTCTGTAAGTAATTTGTTACGATGAGAAGCGACATAATCATCACGAGAAAGATCATCCAGGGTTATATCGCCAAATAATTTGCCTGGATTTGTGATCACTATGCTATCGTCAAATATTTTTATAATAATATCAGATGAACTTTTATAATCTCGATGAATAATGGCATTAAGAACGAGCTCTCGTAATGCACCAAGCGGATATTGCCAATGATCTACTCTCCGCAACTCTCCTGTAAATTCATAAGAAAGATTAATATGTTTATTAATGTATGTCATTACCTCATCAACTGCGATGAGTAATGGACTTTTTATCAACTGATCACCAAATAATAACAAAGCGGACAATGTTATTTTGTTATCTCTTATAAGCTTAAGTTTAATTAATTTCTCTACGATGTTACCCTGAAAATCAATGCGACCACGTGCATTAATATCTATTAAATACTGATCTATCAGTTTATTATCCAGATCATTTATATTACTACTAACCGGATTTGCATCATACGAAATACTTAATGATTCATGTTGCAGATATACGACCTCATCTAAAGGCAATTTATGAGTGCTATTCCCTACTATCTTATAATACCTGTCTTTATATGCAACAGGTTTTACAGGAAACTCTCGAATATCAATTACTGCAATAGTTTTATTATCTATCTGATAAATATCAATACTCGGGAACAACTGAGGATAGGTTGTCAGCTTTATCTGGTTTATCCATTCTTGAACAGTTTCATCATTGATATTAACACCAACTATGCTTTTAACCTTAGGGACACCAACAATTACCTTGCCACCTCTTGTATTTGCAAAGGCTACAAGAGTCTCAATAATCTGTTTTTGAAATGATTCTTTTAACTCTAAAGTCTGGGACTCACCGGATTGTATTAAAGATAATATCTGTTGGTTATTCATTTAGCACTCCGTAAAGAGGAAGAGCTAACAGGTGTCGGGTAACAAATGGACAAAATCTGATATCATTATTGAAGTATAACATTTAATTATCTCCTAGTAGCCTATACGTTGAATAAAATTTACTTTTTTTAATTTAGCAATCACCGCTTTAATATTGTTAGCAAACAACAATGGTTGCAATCGCTGAGTTATTAAAAGTTGTTTTAAATTCTAGTATCGATGTTTCACCTGTACTGATTACTTCAGATATTATCTGGTCATTTAGTTGATTAGACATTCCAGCTTATCCTTGGATTTATTCTATTTTTAAATAAGCAAGAAGCGAAATGCCTCTCTTAATCTGCTAAGCAAAATTTTTATTCTTAAATACATATAAATGCTGGAACAGATAACTCACAATCATAACAATTATCAAAACAATTAATTGTGCAAAATACTTATTAAAATTAATGATTTCAATAAAAAACGACAATAAAAACAAATTCAACAAAAACAAAATAAAACATGAAAAAAACATTTTAAATATCATATTAAAGCTGGTGGGCTCAGACACTTTAAAAGTAAATTTTTTATTTAAACTAAAACTTATCCACATTCCAACGACATAATCAACAACTAAAGCACAAGCATAATTAACACCTATGAAAACCAACAAAGAATAAATTAAATAAGTAATAATTGTGTTAAATACTCCCACCATATTAAATTTTGACAATTTAATAATAAATTGTTTTTTACTAAGAACAAAACCATAAATATTTGTTATTTTTTCATATACCAAGATACAGTAGCCTCAATTCCATTATTTATACTATACGGAGGTTTCCAATTGAAATCATCACAAAATTTTTCAACGCTAAAAACATATTCATCAAATAGCCTGCTATAAACATCTCGAAATTTTATAAATAGCAGGCTAAAACCAACTGCTATTATTTTAGGAAATGCAAATAATCGTGCAGATCGATTCATGGCCTTACATATAATTTCATAAAGATTCCTAGTCGATATTGGAATCGAGTCTGTTAAATTGTAAATTCCAATATTCTCTGAAAAAGAAAAAACAACAATCTGATTTACAGCAGAAACAATATTTTTAACATATACAAAACTTCTTTTATTATTAGCATTTAAAAGTGGCATAAATAGACCACACCTTGCTGCGTTAAGTAGACTTAGGATATTACCCTTATTTCCTTCCCCATATACCATAGGAAGTCGCAGTACAATTAATTGCGAAGTATGCTGCTCTTTAAACATATCAGAAAGGTCCTTCTCCGCTTCATATTTAGAAATACCATACGGATCATCAGGTAACAATTCGCTAAATTCCGAATAAGTACCAGCGTGGTTTCCGTAGACTTTAACCGAACTAAAAAAAATAAACTTCTTAACTTTTAACTCAATCGCTTTTTTTGCAACTTCAGTAGAAAACATGACATTCACTTTACGATAATCAGATAATAAATCAACAGACTTTTTCTCATGCATCTTATGTACTCGTGCAGCTAAATGAATACATACATCCACAGTTGGCATATCATCGATATCGGTACAGACATTAAGACCCCTAGATAATAAATTTAATTCAGTAGCTTTATCTTTTGCATAGCAAACTATATCAAAGCCATCTTTCAGAAAAGCTTCTATTATATGAGATCCAATAAATCCGCTGCCACCTGTAATAAATATTTTCATCATTTTCTCTTAATAAACTGAATAATCTTAAATCCCTTATAAAAAAGATATTTAATCAAATTGAACCGACCACCATTCTCAACTATAGCCTTTTTCATTTCCCTCGTTATAGTAATTGTGCTTTTCAACCCTTGGTTACTGATCCCAGCATTGCGCATTTTTACCATCATACGAGGTATATACTTGGATGTAATTCTATGCTTTTGAATAAACCTATACATCAATTCAACATCTGCTGCTATTTCAAAATCTAACCTATAATAACCATAGCGTTCAAACATCTCTCGTTTGCAATAAAAGGTGGGATGAGCTGGAGTCCAACTTTTACTAAACAAGCCCTCTTCAAACTGCCTGGAAATCCATCGTCTTGTGATTTTTTCGGTATCTACCCTATCGACGTAAATCAAATTTCCATAACAACAAACGACTTTATTTTCATCGAAAACATTTGCAACATCAACTAAAACATTTGTGTCATAAAACATATCATCAGCATTAAGCGTGCCGATAACCATACCTGTTGCAAGTTTAATTCCTTTATTCATAGCATCATAAATACCCTCATCCTTTTCTGAAATAATCACAGAAATTTTATCTTTGTATTTATTAATTATATCTAATGTACCATCAGTTGATCCGCCATCAACAACAATATATTCGATATCAGAGTATGTTTGCCCAAAAACACTCAGAATAGTGTGTTCGATAGTCTGATAATTATTATATACGACCGTAATAATTGATATTTTCAAGACTCGATGATCCTCTTCCTAACAGGAATAGCGGGATTTCCTTGATATATGTAATCTGATAAAGTACTTTTTGTTATTACACTACCTGCGGTTATGATACTATTTGTTGCCAGAACTACACCAGGACATACAATTGATTTTGCACCAACCCAGCTCCCAGCCTCTATTACAATTGGTTTTACTATTAAATCAAAGGATATCTTTTTATAATCGTGATTACCAGTTAAAAGATAACATCCTTGAGATAAACAAACATTACTACCGATACTTACTTGTGCTAAATTATCAATCCAGACATTTTCGCCCAGCCAAACATTATCACCAATAGTAAGAAACCAAGGATACTTAATATTTATGCCTGGCTTAACTACTGTCCCTTTTCCAATTTTTGCTCCGAACAACCTTAAAAGATTAATCTTTAATGTAGCAGGAAATGGTATATAAGTATTAACGAAAAAATGGCTCAAAATGTACCAACAAACTCTCTTCGAGGATCTTCCAGGTTTATAATAGCTATTTTCAAACAAAGATAAATCGACATTCATGCTGAACTTCCCTGACTGTCTTTAACAAATTTCTCTAATTTATCATAATCAAATTGAACATCTTTTTCCAATTGGTACGTCTTTGCATCAATAAGAAACCTATACCAGAAACCTTGTAAAAAATGCCATATTAGACCCTCTTTTCCATCTAAAAATCCTAGCCTAAAAAAATATCTATAAACAAAATAAAGAAATGGCCTGACAAACTTCGGAATTCTGGAATAAACATTCTCTTTGATCCATCGTTTCCGTTGAAGTTGTGTTCCGAATAACTTTCCGGTTACTAAATGAAACTTTGTAAATTGATAACGTTCATCAAAAATTGCTACCGTTTCTTTTGTCGCATATTTATTATGCTTATCAATCCACCAATGAAGATCATTTAGATTATTATCAATGAAATCATATTTAAATTTAATAGTTAAACCGTCTAATATCTGCATATGTTCATCCATATATCTTTGCTCGCATACAGCATGTCCACGTCTCCATACACGGAGTATCCACGTTGGATAGTAGCCCCCATGCTTTATCCATCGCCCCATAAAGTATACTCTTCGTTTCAAAAATGCACTTGTTATGGATTGATTGAGACTAGGAAGTTTCGCCTTAATCTCCAGGATTAATTCATTTGTCAATATTTCATCAGCATCTAAACGAAAAATCCATTCCCCTCCAAATTTTACATTTTCTAAAGCCCAATTAATTTGATCAGCATGACTGGTAAACTGATGCTGGATAAAAAAACAATTATGAGCACTGGCAATTTCCGATGTGCGATCTGTTGAATATGAATCAATAATAACAATATCATCAGTTAAGCTTTTTGCAGATTGCAAGCAACGATCTAAATGGATTTCCTCATTATAGGTAATTATTAAAATTGTTAAGGATAACATAATAATTAAATTTTCACTTTAATAAACATAGTCTTCCAAAGGTATGGAAAACGACCAACGCCTTTAAATTCAACTACCTTAAAATCAAACTCGCCCAATAATTCTATTAATGACTTTTTAGACCAAAACTTGATATGTCCTCCGTCCCATAACGCCGTAAAATGTCTATCGAAAGTTCCAGTAAGAGCCATAATTAAATTTTTAAAATATCCATGATACGGAGTTGACATAATTAGTTCGCCATTAGTTGCTAAAATACTTTTACAGAATTCAATATAGCCTCTGGGGTCATATAAATGTTCTATTACCTCAGTAGATATGATTGTATCAAAAGTGTGAGAAGCAAGCATCTCAGGCAAAATTTTACTATTAATATCTTGCTTAAAAAACCGCGTAGGGTTAGATTTTTGGGCATTAGAGATACCTTCACTAGAGGCATCGATCCCGTATACATTAAACCCTTTATCAATTAAATAATTAGCAAGATAACCATTTCCGCAACCAACGTCTAAAATAGATCGATTTTTCTCTTTATTAAGTAATTCTAACAAAGCTGGTAATATAAACCCATGAGCATGAGTTGCTCCAGATTTCCATCCATATTCCTTATACATATTTAACTCCTTATGAAACTAACTAATTAGTAAAATTAATAATATTTTCACCTATTATGGGATATTTTTTTCCACAATTCAAACAAATCAATTCCATATTCCACTCAAACTTATCAGACTTACAACTTAAACAGTGCAAATATCGTGTTATATCGATATGCCTATTCCTTTTGTTTTGAGAAAAAAATTGCCTTAATAGAAAAATAAACATTGAAGTTAGACTAGATCGAATATTTATTTTATTTTTTTTAGCCTCTTTATGTATTTGAGGCGAATCCCAATTAAATTTATAATCCGGATTTGTTATCTTATATTTAATACCACCTTCATTTTTATTCCAATAATATCTAACGTGAAAACTAAAAGGGTATTTACGAACAATTTGAGGGAACACCATAGAAACTTTATTGAGAAATAATTCTCTTACATTTTCATCATGAACATAACCTGTTTTCTTTGTAATTACTAGTTCATTATTAATATCTGAAATCTCCAACCTATGATCCAAATAACAGGTAAGTCTCTCAAGAAATGCATCAGGCACTTCAATATAACCGGCCTTAGATACTCTTTGTATTTCATTTAAAAATTTTTCAGGATCTTTAGAATGTTCTAAAACATGACATGCTATTACAAAATCAAAAGTATTGTCTTTAAAAGGCAAATCTTCTACATAAGCCAAAACTGTTGGCCTATCATGTATTAATTTAGCAAAATGGCGTTCTCTTGTATCAATATATGCATCGCATAATATATTTGATCTAAAATATGGATTCCCACCACTTCCTACTTCAAGAACCAATGCGTTCTTATCAACAGGACAATAAAGCCTTCGGATTGACCAAGCAATAGAATCAAGCTTTATTTTAATTAAAACTTTCATTAATTTGCTATATAGCATAAGGTATCCACCTTAACTTTTTATTTTTTTATTATCTATAAAAAAACCGACGAGCTTATAAGTATACAGGTTAATTACTAGCTAAATAATTAAAACATTCAAGATATTTCAATGAAATCTGATGAATATCATAATTATTTTTCACAAAAACATAAGCATCACTACTCATTTTATTAAACGCTTCCGGATCATTCACTATCAATTCAATAGCCTTTAACCATAACCCAACATCATGATGAAGAACAACGCCAGCATTGTTTTTCTCAACCTCAGGAAAATAGCATTTATCTGATATTATCACAGGCAATTTATATGACATAGCCTCAAGAATACTCATGCTAAAAGCTTCATTATAAGAAGGTAAAACAAATACATTACTGTTTTTCAAAATACGATCTTTCTTTTCTCCATCAAAAAAACCTAAAAACTCAATTCTATCAGTCAAGTCTGATTCAACAACTAATAATTTAAGAGAATTTAAATATTCTGTGTCGCCAGTACCAACGATTTTTAACTTTACATTTATATTTATTCTTTTTAATCCATCGAGTACTGCAACAAGAAACTCAATCCCCTTAACGGGATGAATTCGACCTAAATATAATAGATTTATATATCCTGTATGTTGATTAACTATCTGCTCATTTTCCGGTAAAATATTAATCCCATTAGGAATTACAATATATTTTGAATTTAATTTAAAAAACGACTGGGTATCTAGCGCTTCATCTTGCGTAAAATACTGCATGAAAACAGTTTTTTTAAACTGTTTTTTCAGAAGCATATTGTAATAAATACTTTTCTTGAAATGCTTGGTTGCAAAGTGTTCAGGTTTTAATGACCCATGTGCTGAAATAATTACAGGTATTTTATATTTATTCGCGAGTCTCAAGGCTATTAGAGGGGGGTAACTCCACAATCCTATAATATGAATAACATCATATTTTGCTATATTTTCGATTAGGGCCTTTTTCAATGATGGTGAATATTGCCAACCTGTATTACCCATAAAATCTAAAGCAGTACTAAAATCAAAATATGTAACATTAACACCATCTACAGAAGTTTGATTATTCAAAGTGATAGGTCCATCAATATGTGCATTTGTAGTGTAGACGGTTAAATCTAACCCTTTCTGAACTAATATCTTGTTTAAATTGTGTACGGCCGTTATTGGCCCTCCAATTTTAAGCGCCGGATAATATGAAGCTGATATTTGTAACACTCTAGCCATTATGACCTACCTTCTAAAACCAACTTTTCATATGTACTTATTACCGTATTTGCTCTATCTTTCACTTCGTGTTGATCCTTTAACAAACGATTATAACCTGAAGCTGCAATACAATCTCTAATTTCATCATTTTTTAAATAAAACAATATCTTCTCAAGTAGTTCTTCTTTACTTCTAAAAAACTCAGCATCCCTTTTCTCCTGAAAAACATTACTAATATCATCAGAATATTGACATAACATGAATGATTTAGCCGCAGGTATTTCAAAGCATCTCCGAGTATAAGTATCATTGTTTAATTTTGATAAAAAAACTAGACATATTTTCGTACTATTAAGAGCAATATTATACTGCTCACCTCTAATTGCCTCAATATTACCACACCTGGAAGAAAAGTATTCATAATACTTAGACCTATGCCATTCAGGACCATTTAGTGTTAAATTTATACCATTATCCAATAAATATTTAATAACTTCATCTCTTCCATCATTTTCATAATGTCCAATAAAAGACACATCAGCAAGAGACCTAGATCCTTTATAATCTGTAATTGGATAATTTTTCGACTCAATAAAATAAGACCGAAGCAAGTCGACATTGGTATATCCTAAATTTTTATAATCATTAATATTCTTTTGTCTATAGGAGAAAATATAATCATAAAACGGTAGTCCTGCCAAGTAATGCCGCCACACATAAAAAGGATAACCAGCTCCAAAAGGGTCATCATTATTATAAGCAAAAATTAAAATATTTTTTTTCTTAATTTTCTGCAAAGTGGATGGGAAAATTGGAATGCCTTTATATACAAAAATAAAATCTGGCTTAATTTTTTCACATTGTTGCAATAATTTTTTATTAATATTATTTAATACAGGCCCTATTAAAAATTTATTCTGAAATCTATAATATAAAAATAGAAATTTATCCAAAAAAGTATTTAAGGTAACTCCAGCCAAGTGATAACCCTTATAAAAATCCACCCATGAAAATTTAGAAGTATCCATGCCTAAAGCTAGAAAAGCATTAAAAAATGCTTGCTCGTGAATATCTGAATGGAAATCACCAACAACAAGAATTTTCATTATAAAACCGGTGTTTTTCCAAGAATTTTTTTGATAATAAAAATTATATAATCACAATTTCTTTTTCCTAGCATTTTCAACCCTAATACATATAAATGAAAATACCAGGTACAATCAAATCCCAGGTTAATTAATTCTTTAATGTAGAGATTAAAATCTGTCTGTTTATTATCTTTCTGTATTGAAAGAATAGGATAAGAATACTTAGAACAATCTTTTTTAAAATAATTACTAGAGTTAAATCCGTATTTCTGATCCAAAAAATCTGTTATCTTAAAAAAACCCTTCATAAAATTTACAGAATTGTTCATTGTTATAGTTTCTGGTGTATATAAATCCTTTTCAGCCTCAGCATTACCAAAAAATGGTTTCCCGCCTTCACATTGCTCCGTAAGTATTCGATCGTAATATGCAGTTTTATACTTTAACGCAGTTTCAGCCGCTATATACAATTGATACAATAAGGTTCCGTCAAAGATATCAGTGTGACATTGCAAAGCAGGTTCTCTAAGTATTGTAAACCCTGATATAAATACATTTTTTCGATACTGCTGTATCATACTATCATATCCTGGCTCAAAGAATATTGTTGAGTCATAATAACGGAACTGCTCAATACCATTTGGACTTTTTAATTGATAGGATCTTAAAACATATCCTAATTCAGGATTATTCTTTAAAAAAGAGATTAAATCTAAAATAGCTCCGGAAACAAAATAGTCGTCGTCCCCCATTAGAGTAATATATTTACCATTAGCTTTTGATATTAATTCTTGAAGATTTTTATCGTATCCTAAATTTACCGGATTGGAATAATAATGAATAACTAAAGAACTGTTTTTTTTAAAACATTCAACTACTTTTGAAACCTCTGCTCCTCTAGGACTTTTATCCTCACAAATAACTATTTCAATATCATCAATAAAATAATCGATACTGCTTAATAACCGGATTAACTCATCAGGCCTATTATAACTAGGTATGCATATGCTTAATAAAACCATGCTTAATGGTATCCTTTAAATAGAAGTATAAAGATAAAATCTGATATCTTTCACTAATCCCTTGGCCTGAGCGCAAAGGCGTCTTAAAATACCATTTTTTTAGATTTTTATCAATAATTTTTAAATTTGCAAAAAGGTTAATCGCACCGAAAAAATCTTTCTTAAAATTCAAAAAAAATATTCTTTCAAAAACCTCGGTTTGAAAAGGATTAAAGATTTGAATATAACCCCGAGTAATTACTCTCAAAACAGAATTAATCCGATTTAACATGTGAAATCTATAATTCTTAAAAACACCCATATCAACGCCATTCCAATTTCTACTTGAAACATCACCTATATTAGAAAGCCCTTGATCAAAATATTTCAATAAAATTTGATCGACCATTATTTTATCGTGACGAAACTTCAATGGTATAGATATCATCAGCGTTAACAACTCAAAATCAGCGTAGGGACATTCAACGGGCAAAAAATATCGATATATCTCTGAGAGTACCATATGAAACTTAGGATTCCTTTCAGTAACATAAAAGTATTCATCAAAAGAAGAATAGTTAAATTCAATTGAATACATTTTGGCAATTTCATTAAGATCATTCAAAATCCCATTTCTAATGCTGCTTTCTATGGATAATTTTATAATTTTATTATAAATATCTGAATTTTCCAGAGTATCATCAATCTTTTTCTGGTATTTTGCCGAATAACCAAAAGTAGCATCAGAATAATAATTTGAAATAAAACAGGAATTACTTTTAATGTTTGCAGTGCTCAAATAAGTGTATATATGAGAATGCTGAAAACCTATGCTGCCACCTGATTGTGCAATAAATTCATTCATAAATTCAGAGTATATCTTATGATTTAAATAATAAAATTCTGGGACATTGTAATTTAAATTTTTTGCAACAGCAGATGCATACTTATATTCATAAATCCTGTCATCATAACCAAAAGTAAACAACTTAAGGTTTTCTTTGCGAATTTTTCCTTGCAACATAGCTAACGTAATACGACTATCTAACCCACCACTTAAGCCCATAATATATTCACAACTTTTATCGAGTTTATTAAATACTTGATCTAATTTGTTATATAGAGTTTCCGTAATTGATTGGCTATCAGCAATATTTTGGTCCTCCATGATGGAATAGTCCCAATAACGCTCAATTTCAAAAACATTTTCTTTACTAATATTTAGAAATGACGCAGATGGCATCGATAATATCTCGTTATAAATGGTTCTCTTATTTATACAATTACCTAAAACAATTGCTTCCCATAATCCTACAATATCTATAGTTAAAACAGAACTATAAATATCAACTATTTTTTTAATACTTGAGCTTACAATTAAAGAATTTGATTTGCGATCTTGATAAACATATAAAGGTATTGAATTGAATGGGTCATTATGAATTAAAACAAAATCTTTACTTTCTTCAATCACAATACCTTTGCATTTATGAAAAAAAAACCTATCATCTATTTTTAAATCAAGATTTTTTTGCGTACTAATTATTATATAATTATTCAACTCAGTTTTATATAGATTTTGGCAAATTGTAGAAGTAATAATTTTATTTTCTATCGTCAAATATAATGTCACTATAGTATCCCTTTATTCTTAGAATAATAAATCATCTTGTTATAATCTTTCACAAATAGTAACAGTAGAGCAACCATATTGGTAATAAATAAAATCTTCACTATGACAGTAACTCCATAACCATAACTAATAAAAAGAAAAATCACAAGAACCATTTGCAATAGCTGCATTGCAGACTTACCAACAAATACTCGATTTCTAATAAAATCAATCATTAGTAAATCCAGCATAAATAAAAAAAATACAAAAAACATACCAGCACGAGAAAATGCCCAAATTAATGAAGCTATAAAGTTAAGCCCGCCTACGCTTGAATAATGTTTAGCATAAATCACAGCATCGCCAGTATAATCAAGGTTAAAGGCACGAGAAACTGGACTAGGAATCAGAGCATACAGATATTGATTTGCGATTTGTTGGCTTGATGCTTTTAGCTCATCATAGTCATATAATATAGTAAATAACTGATAAGAGCTCAAATCCACCAAAGGTACTATAGAAAAATCCATCTGTTTTGCTGTTTTAGATATTTCAGACTTTGCTAATGTAACTACATTTCCTCGATTTAAAGTAAAATACATACAAGAAACCAGCAAACAAAAGAAGAATAATTTACGAAAAACACTTCTACCTTTAAAAAGATACATATATAGAACCATAAGCGGTCCAATCATCATAGATTTAGACCCAGATAAAACTCCTCCACAAAAGGACATCGCCGTTACAAAAAATATATAAAGCGACAGAACCCCAGAAATACCACCTTTGCTTAAATATAGGACAACTAAAACTGATAATGGAATAATAAAATTATAATAAGGGAATATATTAACTATAAAAAAAATCGAAGTATTAAAAGCATCATTATATGCAAACAAAAATAAATTATTACCCTGAATAAAATCAAAAAAAATACAAAAAGATATTAGCGAATAGAATAATATCACAATATAAATAACAATACCCTTATTTTTCAGTAATGCAAAAGAATCTCGTGACTTAAATGTAGCTTTTATTCTTTTTCTAAACAAAACAATTAGTAAAATAATTATGAGTGAAAGAATATTTATAATATAAATAGTTTGATCAAGAGAGGCGATCTTAACAACAGGATCCATTAATAAGCTATGACCAAGTTCATTTATATCATTTACATATTTAATATATAAAAGTCTAGATAATAAAAGAAAAAAATAAAAACAATTAAACGCGATTAGAAAAAAATTATACCGAACAAGGAACAAACAAATAACAAATAAAAAAAAACAAGTTAATATAGAGTAAATTAACATTTCACTGCATTATCCCGATATTTATTAGATAATATAATATTATATTATCCCAGTTGACCATTGGATACCTAGAAACAGAATACAAACACAATAAAAGTCACAACATCTTTTCAAATCAATAGGTTAAATAAAAATTTAAAAATTTTTATAGTTTTCATACCATTTTTTCATCTTTACAGTAATAGCATTACTATCAAAATTATTAGTGAAATTTAATAAATATTTTCCTGGCATAGAATCTGAAAATAACCAAAAAGGCGATGTTATGGTTTTATTCAAAGACAATAATGAAACGCTTTTTTGAGCTGACCATTTAGCGTATCTTTTCCTAACCCATTTCTCAAAAAAATCAGGCATAATAATTAACGAAAAATAAGCTATTCTTTGAAATGAATCAGATTTAAGCAAATTCAAATAAGGAAGAGAACCTATCCATTTTGAAAAATCCATAAATACTGAACTAGCTAATGATTTTTTATAATAATTCCGATAATTCATGTTAATTCTGTCTGCCTCATTGGTATCAATTGCCTTAGGCATCGGTAAACCAGTAGCAGTACAATGCCAACTAAAAATTTCAGCCCAGGTTAAATGAGGATTATCCGATAAATTATAAATACCCGAAGGAATTGAATCTTTTAATAAGTTGATTATTCCACTGGCGATATTACCTACATAAACAGTATTAGATAATTTTTCACCCTGATAAGGTATACGGAAATTTTTATCCGTTAAAAAACTTAATATTGCCTTGGAAAACGCCATTTCACATCCATAAACATGCCCTAGTCTTAAAATATAAAAACTAGTCTTATTGCTAACATTCTTTATTATTTCTGTTTCTACGTGTAATTTTTCTTTCCCATAACTTCTGTTAGGACGAGGGTCATCGTAAGTATTTAATCCATTAACAATAAAAGCGTCACCATAAACAGCTACAGTACTTAAATGCATAAAATATTTCAAATTTGGTAGTTTTAATAAGTTTTTTACCATCGAAACATTAGTCAATCTAGCTTCTTTATAGGTACCTGATGCTATAGCACAATTAATCACCGCTTCACAATCGCTTAGCTTATCAATACAATCCTGTAAATTTTCTAAATCAACTATACGAGAATCAAAATTATTACTTTCATATAAAGCAGATCCAATTCTGTTTCTAAAAATAGCTACTGGAGTTAGCTCAGCCACCTTCCCAATTTCCTCTATAATTATAGAGCCAATCTGCCCTCCAGCTCCTGTTACTGCAACCTTCATAAATTAACTCCCTTAAAAGAATAGCAATCATCAATAAACTTAGTACTTAATAGACAAGAATCAATATCCAACACAGATTTGGTACTAGAATGGAAAGATTTAACAAAATCCCTCCATTCTAGATAAAAAGCCTGATAAGAATTAACGGCTCCATCTATATTATTATTAGTTAGACGTCCAATTTGAACATTATCATTACTGTAAACATCAACAAAATCAGATGGAGATAATTGCAAATGTATTTTTGCTTTATCAAAAGAAAAGACAATTCCAGGATAAACATCTTGTAGCTTTGATATTATTAAATCAAACTTAATTTGTTTTTCTTGTTTCCCAGCAATTAAATATGAACTTGCTATAGCTTCATATTCTATTTCGCCAAATACTGACTGTTTATAATCAATTAATTCAAAACTATTAGCATTAGTTATGTATAGCACTTGATCAACTAAGTGGCTCCCAGTTTCGATTAAAACACCGCCACCAGAGGCATTTCTATCAGAGAAATACCAATCGCCGCCGCGCTGACTACCTCGCATTTTAGCACCTTCTGAAGCCTTAACTCTACACAATGATCCATAGATGTTTGAGTCAATTATAAACTTCATAAATAATACATTTCGATAAAACCTCCGCATTAGCCCAACGGACACTAATACTTTTTTCTCGCGCATAAGCACAGAAAAATATTTATGCTCTTCATAGTTTATCGCCAACGGCTTCTCTACCAACACATTCCAACCACGGTTACAAACATATTCAAATACTTCTTTACGATAGCCTACAGGAATAGCTATTAGTACAATATCAACATCAGCACATTCTTCAATAATCGATGTTGATTTTTCAATACTAAATTTATTAGCTAAATGAATGGCTTTTTCTATATTTTTGTCGCAAATCCATTTAATACTTATCTCTTTCATATTGACAAGAACCGGCAAGTGCATCATATCAACAATAGCACCAGCTCCAATTATTCCAATAGTAACTTTATCTTTTAAATCATTTATTTGCATAGTGTTAATTAATATCACTCCTTAAATTTATTGTCAATAAAAGCACTTCAAACTTTCAAACCACAGCATCAGCTATCATTTCGTGTTGATTGTAATTTCTTTTGGAATGTTTTATACAAATGGCAATTACTGCAAATAAAGAAAAAACAAATAGAAGTAGTTGTCCGACGAGAATCGACCAGGAAAAACCTAATAAACCATTTGTTTTTGTTAAAAGAAACCCTAAAGGAATATAAATAACAATTGATAGGAATCTAATAACTACAAATACTTTCATATTCTTTAATGCTTGGCCAATTGAAGAAAAACCAACAATAGATATCTGCAATAAAATTTGACTTAAAAGGATTATCATAAAATAGTCTTTCACCTCTTGATATTTTGAAGAAAACAAGCAATTTATTAAAAAATCCTTAAAATACATACAGAACAGCAGCATTAATGCGAATAATACAATAAGTAAGAATATATTCAATATATATAATTTCAAGAGAGAATAAAAATCATCTTTAGAATTGATTTTATCGGCTTTTGGAAACAAAATTGGATACAAAAACATATTTATTGTTGAAGAAACGATCTGAGTGGCTAATGAAGACAAACCATAAACCATCATGTAAAGACCAACGTAAACAGGACTAAATATACCCAAAACCCAACGCTCTAAAAAAGGCTGAAGATTATTGACCACTTGAAAGGAATACATTGACCGAGTGTATTTGTTTAACTCAGACTTTTCGTCTATATGTAATAATTCTGACGCTTTCAATTCATGATTGTGTTTTTTATTGAAAAAATACCACAATGAATATGTTACCAGAAATGACCAAACAAAATAGCCTATCAAAATAGTTTCTGTCCTAAGTAAAACAAGCCCCATCAATCCTGCAACAAATGGTCTTAAACCGCTAAATAAAAACATGTGAATACTTACAAGAAAGCGTCGCCTTTCTGTATTATGGCAGGTTGATAACAAAGAATAAGTTGCCCCAGGAATTGAACTTAAGAGACCTAGCGCTATGAGTAGCCCCCAATGATGCGTAATACCAAACAAATCAAACAAACAAGCCACTATTGCTATAGCAACAATTGCAACTGACCATTTCATTAAGCACCTATTAATATAGGCAACAAATTCCCCTAATTTATTTCGGCTCTTGAATAAAATAAAATACCTACCCAATGTATACGCTAAACCACTAGGCCATATTCCAGCAATGATACCCGCTGTTTGTGCTAATCCAAGCATGCCCATTGTATGAGGAGGAATTACTTCGGTCATGAAACGGTTTCCAATAAAAATACTCCCCATCATTAGTGGATAACCTATAACCATTGCGAAAAGTTCAGTAATATGTTTTTTATTAAATTTTATTATCATTATATTATTCAGCACAGTTAATCTTATTCTTAATGACCCACTGAGGCGTATTATTTTGATCCAAATAGGATTTCCCGATGTACTCTCCTATCAAACCCATAAATACGATTTGAACACCTGAAAAGAACAGAATTAAAACAGTTGTGGACGCCCACCCTAAAGGCATTCCTGGATTTTGTATCTTTTCAAAAACCACATTAACTAGCAAAATAAAACTTAATAACGCAACTAACATTCCGAATCCAATAAACAATCTTAGAGGTTTGATAGAAAAATTAATAAACATATTCAGCCATAATGAAGCCAATTTGCTTAAAGTATAATTAGAAACACCCTCTCTACGAGAAAAATGATTTACCATCACTTTCCCAATATTATTTGTTGCTCTAAGTAACAAACCATCTATATAAGGAAATGGTCCCTTATATTTAATAATCTCAGTAACAACATCTCTTGATATAAGCTTGAAGCTAGACAAATACAAATCTCTTGGCTTACCTATTAACTGAGTCGCAACGTAATCATTAAAAGCACTACCTAGATTTCTAAACCAGTGATGTTTCTTTTTCTCATAATATGAATAAACAACATCATAACCGTTACTGGCTTCAATTACTAGCTTCATGATCTCATCAGGCGGATTCTGAAAATCATCATCTATAATTACTGCACAATCACCCGCAACATAATTTAAAGCGCACATAACAGCATTATGTTCTCCGAAGTTTTTTCTCAAAGAAATAAATTTAACTAACTTATTTGAATTAGCCAATTGGGTACAAACAAATTCACTATTATCTTTACTGCCATCATTTACTAGAATAATCTCAAATAAATCACTTCCAAGCCTATCAATAACCTCTGCGACAAGTTGGACAATCGTTTCGGAACCATTATAAACTGGAATGCATATACTAATTTTCATAAATTAATTACCCCATCTATTAATTACATCTATTATCTTTATAATATCTTCAAATTTATGAAAATAAGATATAGGCAAACTCAAAATTGAATTATGAATTTCATCAGAAATCAAAAACTCCTCGCTAAACAAGTTCTGCATAGCTTTTTGTCTATGTGGTGCAACAGGATAGTGAATCTCAGTCTTAATCCCATTATCAAATAAATAATCTCTTAATTCAGACCTGTTACTATTTCTAATAGCATAAATATGATATACATCAAAAAAAACTTCATCACTTTTAGGTTTAACAATTAACTCATTATTAAGACCAATATTATATAAATTAGCTAAGTTTCTCTTATGTTCATTAATAACATCAAGCTTCTTAAGTTTGATTCGCAAAAAAGCAGCCTGTAATTCATCTAATCTAGAATTAAAACCAATATACTCATTATAATATTTACTTTTTGACCCATAATTTCTCAAATATCTTAGTTTTTCGGCATATTGTTTATTATTAGTAAGTATTGCTCCTCCATCACCAAGTGCACCAAGATTTTTAGTAGGATAAAAACTAAAAGCACCAAAGATTCCAAAAGTGCCGGCTTTCTGCCTTTTAAACATAGCACCATGCGCCTGAGCACAATCCTCTATTAAAAACAGATTGTGCCTACTAGTTATAGAAACTATTTTATCCATTTGGCACAATTTACCATAAAGATGAACAACAATTATTGCTTTAGTTTTATTAGTTATTTTCTCTTCGATTTTATTTGGATCAATATTATATGTATTTATATCTGGCTCTACCAACACAGGAATAAAACCATTGTGAATTATTGCCAAAATAGTGGCTATATATGTATTTGAGGGAACAAGAACCTCACTACCTTTAGGAAGGTCTAGAGCATTAAGAGAAAGAATTAAAGCATCCAGACCAGAAGCTACGCCAATACAATCAGAAGTCCCACAATATTCAGCAAATTCTTTTTCAAACAATTGAACATTCTCACCTAAAACAAACCAACCTTTATCAATAATTGCTTTAGCAACCTTAATATAGTCTTTTTTGAATGGCTTATTTAGTAGTGCAAGGTTCTCGTATTCGATCATTTTTTATAAGGCTCATATATATAATCTTCATGGTCAAAATAGGAAGAAGCAAAAACCTGGAGAATACAATCCCGACTAAACTCCATCATATAATGCCAATCACCTGGTGCCAAAAAAAGACCATGAGAAGGATCATTTAGTAGGTATTCTTCATCGCACATATAATCACCAGAACAACTAACGATTTTACACGATCCTTGTAATGCTACTAGAAACTGTTCAGTCTTATGATGACGATGTTTTCCTCTAACAGAGTCATCAACTCCATATATATAGAAAATACGCATAATAGGAAATGGAATTTCTTTCTCTATTACAGTTAGATTACCTCTTGGATCTGCAAATGTTTTCAATTTATATATATGTGCCATCGATTATCAATAACCTTAGATTAACAATAATTTTGATTAATTTATTGATCACAACTTAACAATTTCTTAATAGTATTCAAATCTGCAACCATTCTTATGCCAAAAAAGCCCAATCCATTAATTGGCCATTTAATTCTATAGCCTCTACAATCAACTTGTCTAGTACTAAAAGCACTTCCACCAAAAATTGGCATAAAATATTTTTCATTTTCCCAATTATCAGAAACAATATTCCAAGCATTTCCATTCAAATCATAGATACCAAGTTTATTTGGCTTAAAGGCACCAACATGAGTTATATCTATAAATGTATCTTCTTTAAAAGTACCAAAATAATTATAAGCACCTATCCTATCAAATGAATTAATATAATTATATTCTCGACTAGTCATAAGCCTTTTACTCAAATAAGACGAGTATTTAAATGCTAATGGCCTATTCATTGTAGTCATAGGATAATTTAAGAAAGACTTATCTATTGGGATTCCTGATACAAACAATTTCGGTTTTGCTAAATTCCTCATTGAATATAAATATTCATACCATGTAGTTGGAGTTACGTCTATATAAAATGCTGCAATATTTGCTGTTGGTGGTACTAAAACCATAATTTTATAATCAATGGGAGTGATAATAATTGGAGGCAACTTTATTTTACGAGCATAAGTAAGTTGAGCGGCCGAAAGATGTTCCTTAATAGAATTAAATAGATTTTCATTGTGGTTTTTCAGTATTGTATAATCAAAAGACTTATTAAATCCTAAGATAACTTTAGAAGAAGAATCGATTTCGGTATTAAGTTTTAATTTATTCTTTGAAGAATTCACCAATTGATTTCTTATTGTATTAGCACCTAATGTCAATGGATTATCAGATTCAGCTGAGTTCATAATCTTTAAAATATTAATTAGACCTAAATATTGCATAAAAACAAAAAGTAAAACAATGGCAATATTTAAATACTTTTTATTCTGAATACTATTTTTAAACATAACTGCGATGATTATAGAGATTGGAATAGTTGTAAAAAATGCGATTCTAACAGTTGCATTCCCAAACAAAGGAAGAGCAGCAACTACTATCCACAGAAAATAAAATAAAATTTCTTTTCTGTGCTTAATGAAAAATAAAAAAATAGCAACAAGGACTAAAAAAGAAAAACCAATTTCCCAATAAGTAGTATAATAACTCCAAGGTATAATAACTTCAAAGATATGCTCAAGAATACGAGATAGATACTGAATTAGTTGACCTGAGCTTCCAAATAACAAAGAACCGGCTTGATTAGCATACTGGCTACTATTATCTAAAACAGGCATATCGAGCCATACTAGCCTAATAAAAAAATAAATGAAAAAACCAAGCCAAAGAGGAAAAGCGGCCCATAAAGTTTTTTTAAGCTTATATCCCTTTGAGAAAAATAAATAAGCCATGGCAATTACAGGCAAAACAACCCCAGTTTCGGAAAACATCATCATCAAATAGAAAAAAATAAATGAAAAAAAAGCATACAGTTTGTTCCTATGATCAACCTCCAAAGACAATATAAAAAAAGAAAAAGATAACGAAAATAATATTATATTAAATAAATATGGAATTGTAATAGGCCAGGTTGCCTGATAGGCAATAACTCCAGAAATCAGATAAAGAAATGAAGTAAAACAAGAAATAAACACATCCCGTGTAATTAGCATAACAAGTAAAAAAACAGATAAAACGGCAAAAAAAGTAATACTAACCTGTATAATCCTAATAATTAAGGGACTACCTTTCGCAAATTCGTTCACTATACAGATTGGCAAATTAAACAAAGGCCTATATGTACCAGGGGTAACTTCTAAATTGGTAGAATATGTTCTTTTAAAAAAAATATCTAAGTTGTTTTTTAATATTACAACAGGATCGCTATACTTTTCGTAAAAGCCAGGAGTAAACGCAGAAAAATCATCTGCAATATATAGATTAAAGTTTACGGATTGACCATAAAAAACAATAATACCGAAGAAGATCAAAATTATACAGATTAATATAGATTTAATACGGCTCATAAATATCCTGATTGAAATAGTGGAATTATGTTATTAATGCTCTATTTATTTATCGCTTACTATTTTTATATGCTAATACAAAAAACTCAATGATGAAAGAAATAAAAAAAGTCGACAATATAGACAAAACACCAGCAATTAAAACATTAATTTTTAAATTTGGTTTAGATTGTCGAATTGGAACAATAGCAGAATCTAAAACCTGAAGAAAAGGTTTTTTAGTAGTAATTTGAAGACTTTCATTTATTTTATCAAGTGCGATAATATAATAATTTGCCAAGCCAGCTGCAACTTCTGGCATATTATCTTCAACGGTTATTCGAATTACTCCACTTTTTGTTGCTTGAAATTGAGTTCTTTTCTGTAATATTGTGAGAGCCTTAATTTCTTTGTCAATTGGATGAGCCTCTTTGAGTATCTTAAAAATATCTTTACTTACTGGTATAAAAACCTTTGAGAGTCTTGGCTCGAATTGGCCTAACATTGTGTCAAAATCAATTTGTACTTTTCCATTAACATCTATATAGCCAAGCTTGACTAATTCAGAAAATAGAGTTTCTGTAGTCGTTGATGCCTTTTTAGCTACTTTTCCCAACTGGAATTTTTTGACTCTTCCATCATAATATTGCGGGAGATTAAATTTTTTTGATACCACTTCTGCCATCCTTCGACTCTTTAATACCTCTAAAATCAATTCTGCATTCGAATTGCCCGCCATGAGATTGCCAAATCCCATCCCGCCAAGCACTGCAGAGAGACCACTTCCCCCGCCTTCTTCCTGCGGGATAATTACAGACACTGTCGAAGAATATATCTTCGGCAAACTTTTGGTATAAAAATACGTACCAATTACCGCTAACACCGTTACCAGAATAATAAACCATTTGTATTTCCAGATTATTTTGATGTACTCAATAATGTCGATCTCATCATCGTAATATGTCGGTGATGGATGACGTGTGACGTGTGACGATTGATGAGTAACGTTGTCAGTCGTGAGTTGTGAGTTGATATTTTTACTGGTAGTATTATTTTCTATTTCCGTTATTTCCATTATTTACACTCTTAAGATATTTTATTAATCTGAGTATCACTTGGGTTCGCCGACGTTAATATTATCCATCGAATTAGATAAAAGATCAACCTGTTTCCAAGTGATTCATGAGATGACAAATATAAAGGTTATGTCAAAGTTTTCTATCACTACCACCTAAAAAATTTAATATTTGATTATATATATCTTTAGAAAACTTATAAAAAACTTGAGCATCTTCTATCGCAGGCTTGCCATTTGGCATCAATCCCATTTCTCCGGGGTATCTGGCTTCTATATATAACTGATCTAACTGTCTTAAAATTTTATAATCTAATTTCAATATTACATATTCCGAAACTTGATTGTATAATTTCTCCAGATCATGTATTTTCTTAACTTTTTCGTTTTGTTCTTCTAATATTGCTTTAAAACTTTTTTCCAGGCACTGCTGTGCATGAAAAGCAACAATACTAGTCAAACATTATCTATTCATTATATATTTAATAGTTTCTATATCTTCAGTAGCTCTTTCAAGCCACTCTTTTGTTATTTCCTTCATATATAACTCTACCTTTACTAATAACTTCTTTTGAAAAAAAACTATCTAGCTGTTTAAATTTTTCGTGCATTGGCAGGGTATGCACTATTATATCAATAGATATATTTTTTTTTATCTCATAGAGACACTCAGCGAATTGTAAATATATATCAGATTTTTCTTTATAGTTAACAGGAAAAAACTCATCATTAGTAACAATCAAAAGATCTATATCACTATCCTCGCTAGGCGTGCCATAAGCATATGAACCAAAAAGAATCACTTTATATGGATTAAGTTGCTTTAATCGCATGACCACGCTACTGATAATATCATCTATTTTGATGCGCGAGTCGGAAAACGAAGAGAGCGAATCTTCAGTTGTCAGGTGTGAACCGGGATTGTTAGTGTTGTTGTTATTTTCTGATTCCATTATTTACACTTCTTAAGATATTTTATTAATACAAATATCAATTGCGTTGATCAACGTTAATATTATCTATTTATTTAAACAAAAGATCAACCTGTTTCCAAGTGATTCGCAAGCTGGCATGCTAGGAAGGTAAGTTGCTCACTGCTCCCATGAATCTCCTCTTTTAGAAAAGTCTTAGTCAGAGTATAAATTTCAGTTACTAAGTCTATGCTTAACTTCCAGACATCCAGATCTTTATGATTCATTCCTCGTTACATGCTTTGCTTAATTCTGATAGTCTTTCATATATTGCCTGAAATACCTCTTTCGCTAATATATAGCACTTTTCAGCCTCAGCTTGTGTAAATGTATCTCCAGATGGATATCGCAACCTAGGATAATATGAATCAATCATCTGCATCTGGCCAATATATTTGTTAATCCATGAATCTTTTGCAGAAATACTGGTTGCTAACTTTAACAAATCATGGATTTTAGAGATTGGGATACCCAAGTAATACAAATAAGCTTTTAATGCTTTTTCTATAGCTTGATGGCTCTCATATATAGAAACGGATGATACTGCTTTTTTTGAATCTGATAGTATTTTTGCAGAATCCAGATCAGTACTGGCTAGACTAATCCACTCGGATAACATCTTGTCCATATATGAGTATTCCTTCTTTTTTAATGCTTTGAAAAAAAGTATTCCACTTAAGTTTGCTTTTTATCTGATTCCTCGTGTATGCTAATATATCTATAGGATATTCTCTCGGGAAAAGCTCAATCGACAAGGCGTTAACAACCTGCTCCGTCTGCTGGTCATCATCCAGAATCATCAATAGATCTATATCACTATTTTCCTGGTCAGTACCTTTAGCATAACTTCCAAAAATATATACTGATAACACATTATATTTTTTTATTTTATTTTTAATAATTTCTAAGTATTGTTGTCTGGTCATTTTTCGTTACAACTTTCGATTATTTTGCTTTCTAAATAATTCAGATATTGTCCAATTCGTGAATGATCCATCTGGCTTATAATACCATATATTTATTCTTTCAGAAAACTTTGTGTACACTCATATATTCAACTCTTTTTCCAGACATCAATATCTTTATGATTCATTGTTGCTCCGTTAGTCGTGAATTGGTGACGCGTCAAGATCGCGCTTTGCAGACTTTAACCATTCCTGAGTTATCAATTTCATGCTAAATCTTTTCCAGTTTTAAGTATTTGTTTAGAAAACATACTTCCCATACTTTTAAATTTTTCGAATTCTTTTGGGTATATACGAGAAGATCAATTGCTATTTTCTTTTGAATATCTTTTAATTCTCTGCTTATTTTTAAATAATTCTCAGACCTCTCTTCATAGTTTTGAGGTTCTTTATCAGTATCAATTACTACTTGGATATCAACATCGCTATCTTCATTAATATTACCGGTAGCATAAGAGCCAAACAGGATAATCCTTACAGGTTTTACGCTGTTTTTTATTCTTGTTACAATTTCCTCTATTAATTTTTTACTAGGCATAAATTTGCACTTTTTAAGATATTTTATTAGTCCGATTAAGATTCTTTGATCGACTTTATAATTATCTATTGAATTAGACAAATTATCAATATATTTAATGCATGAAAGGATATGTTTGATAATTTTTTGCTGCATCTCATTTTTTGTCTTCAACAACTTCCCAATATCCATTTCTGTCACTACCTATGCGTAATAACTTATTTTCCTTTTTTAATTTAGTAATATATTCCTTTACCGTATTTACACTTAAAGATAGGTTGAGTGCCAGCTCTTTTTGTGTTATTGATTTATTGTCTGCAATCATAGAAATAATCCTCTCTCCTAACGATGCTTTCTGGGTGGTCTTCTGGGTGGTCTTCTGGGTGGCATCTGCAAATACCGGAACCGTACTTTTCAATAATTCCAGCTTCCTTAAAAATAGGGGTGCAGATACTTTCGGTGGGTGAGCCGCCTCTTTCCACCCGAAGGGAGCAGCAACGAGGAAGGCACGATATCTCAGAGCTAATCAGACACGCGCAGAACAAATGGTCTGGGATAAGCTACGGGCTAAGCAATTAGGGAAGAAATTTGTTAGACAAAAACCTGTAATCTTTATCTATAAGAACCAGGCAAGAGAGTTCATCGCTGACTTGATCTCTATCACCTGAAAATGTTTTTCTGTTTGTTTTCTCCAGAATTGGAGAAAGCACGCGGAGAGTTATTCTGCATAGAACTATAATCCTGTTTACCGCGAAAAGAGGCGGGAATACCCACCGGAAGTATCTGCACCCTAAATAGTTGCTATTTGTTTATTTCTTGGTTTTGACCCTTCTCTACCCTGAATAATATCCTTAATAGTCACTCGTCACCGTTTTTCCAGTCACTGTTTTTAAGAAACTCCAGTCAACAGTGCACTTACCGAAATATCCTCATCTATTTCTTCCCAATGTATACCAAGCCCTCGTCCTATTAAACGCCAGTTATTTCTCTGCTCAACAGTAGCATCCCTCAAATGGGGAAACCATTCCAGTGGAACAGATAATTCTCTGCCATCCAGTAATTGTATATATAATTTTACATCATCAAACCATACTTTTTCAGCGAAAGGCTCCCATATCTTAGCGATTGAAATGCTCATTCCATTTCTCCTTTAGCAGTAAATTATTTTGAAAAATAATTTTGCGTATTTTATTAAGCTCAACAGCATTATATCCTACCGATTTTGATAATTGTATTGGTTCAAGCCAAAATTTGGCGTATGAATCTGCTGATTCTATATGTATATGAATAGACTCAGTTCCTTAAAGCCATTTATATATCAATATCAGATTTTGTCACTGTATTTCCGTCACTTATTATTTAATGCTATTAAATACCGTATACGTCAAAGCGACTTTCGACAAAACATCCACCGTATCAACAATCGTCTTCCAGAGATCAAATTCTTTTTTGATCTCTTCCGGAACAACAATGGTATCACCGACTTGAGGTGTATACTCTTTATCTGTATCAACCTCGCCATTTGCCTTAATTACATAAATCTCATTAATCGCAGCGTATTTAGTAACTCCACCAACTTTTTTCATGTAAGAGTCAATCTTCATATCTTGTTGGACAATAACACTTCCCGGGCTATAGACCCCGCCAAGGATTTGGACGGTTGAAGGAGTCAGCGGAATATAGAGTTCATCGCCGTCTTCAAGACTTATATCATCAATAGAACTATGTAATTGATCAATAGGTTTTAAATTAATAATAATTCGGCCTTTTTCTTCGGTGCCTATCATATCAGTTATTTTCTTTTCAGGCTGTTTTACATCCAATCCGGCATTAACTTGCTTCTGCAATAACCTTTTTTCTTCTAATTGTCTAAATTTCTGATTAATTTCTTTTTCGTTATTTTTGAGAGCTTTCCTGGTAAAAACAGCTCCATTAATAAAAGCATTTGATTGATAACCGCCAGCCCTGAGAAGCACTGAAGACAATGTTTCATTTTTTTGGAGTATATATGTTCCGGGGTATTTTAACTGTCCGGTAAGCACAATCGTTCTCTGCGGGTTGTATTCGAGGTCCTCTTTAATATATACATAATCGTCAGGTAACAGCGTTATATTATTGGAGGGGTCGGATTGGTTGTTCATCGCTTTTTTGATATCGACATTAATAATGCGTCTCTGCTTTTCCGTCCCGGCACGGTTAATCTCTATACTGCCTAAATAAGCCCCTCGTTTCGCCCCGCCGGCAGCAAACACCAGGTCCACTACTTTCATAGTTTCATAAATCGAATATCTACCGGGATTGCGTACCATGCCATTGATGTAGACAGAAGCGTCAGGGTCCATTTCTTTTTCAGAAAACACCTTGATAACATCCCCGTCTTCGAGTTTTTTGTTTTCATTAGCATCTGATTTAAGGATCTTACTTAGATTTAGCGGAATAATTCGATGGACTTTTTTATCGGTTTTATCGACATAATTATAAGGAACCAGCTTGTTGGTTATGTTATCGTCATTATTTGGCTGGTTTTTATTACTCTCATCATTACTAACTAAATATTCGTAATCCGGACCTACTCTATCCAGTTCAATTCTATACATGTAGGTATGAGGTATTATCCCTTCGGCTTTTTTAACCAGATCTGCTAGTCTCATGCCGTCTTCCAGCGCGTATTCTCCGGGACGTTTGATATTGCCGATGATCTTAACCACTTTTCTTTTGGCAGCAACTACAGCTGCAACCTTAATCAAATCTCCGTCTTTTACTTTCATGCTGAGTTTTGCTTTGTCGTTTTTAACGTCGGCAATGACTCGTTGTCCATTATTATTAATACGCTCTAATTGAATGTTCTGATTATGTGCAGAGGCATTCGTTCCGCCGGAATATCGAATAATATCCGCGAGGGACTCATTCCCTTTAAGTTCATAAACCGCAGGTCTCTTGATGCTTCCGGTTATTCCAACCGTTTGACCGATTACCGGGACAAAAATGGTATCGCCCTCTTTCAAAGGGACCTGGCGAAACTGTTTGCCATATAGCAAATAATCATAGAGATCAATAACAGCAACCGTAGCATTATTACGGATTAATCGAATATTTCGAAGCGAGCCTACCTTTGTCGGTCCGCCGGACGTATAAAGCAAATGAAACAAAGTGGCAACGGAAGTAACCCGGTATCCGCCCGGAGCGGTAACTTCTCCGGCGGCATAAACATTAATTGTCCGTAATTGGTCCAGAGTAACATTAACTTCAAAATTAGCGAATTGTTCCGACAGACTTTTTTGAATTAAGGTCCTGGCCTTAGCCAGGGTTAAACCTAATACACTTACCCTACCGGATTTCGGAAGGAATATACTCCCGTCTTTTTCTACAGCCACAGAAAACTTCTGTTGAATTTTTCCCCAGATATATATATTTAAACTATCACCGATACCTAGAATATAATCTGCCCCGACCGGCATATTCGTATAGTCTTGCTGATCTTGATAATTGAGATTGAAAAAATCGTAACCAAACTGTTTTATTTCTTGATTAACATCAAGTGACGATTTCGTTTTGTAGGCGCTTTCAATTGGCGAGGGACCCGAGTCTGTTGTTTCATCTTTTTTCTGTATTGTGGCCCTTTGATTGTTTTTCTGGGATTTGCTTATAAGGCTTTTAATGTCATTGTTGCCTTGCTTTTCCTGCATTAGCTTGAGCAGTTCCAGGTCATCCTTCGAATAATCTGCGGTATATGCTATACCAGTAGTCATAAATAGTATGACGATAAAAACAATAACTTTATTTAATCCCATATAAACCTCTAATACGATATAAATTAATATGCTGCAATAATAAATAGAAGTATTTATTGCTTCAGTAAATGAACATGAATGACTGGTTTTTGAAAAAGAAACTAAATAACACAAATATAATAAAACGAATTCATAAATATGTCTAATAGATATTTATTAGGCTATGACGCAAAAGCAGACGCGGGTTCCTGGCGTAGAAGGTTTATCAGGTAACCTTCTACGTGCATTTTGCATGGAGAAGGTCACGGCTGACACAGTCTATTAGAAATTCTACACTTTTTCCCGCGGAATGCCGGTTGGCTTGGATGAGGGGAAACGACAGTCGCGCCTTTACAAATTCCAATAAATATAATTATCCTTAATACCCGGGTGATTCCGATAGAATCCTTTTACATCGATGAGTACTTTTGCGTGACTGCCGTTTGTTATCTTCTGTCCTAACACTTCAGGCGTTAAATAACTGAATTTGTCATGAGCAACGGCAAGAATAGCTGCGTCAACTGCCGGGATCTCATCATAATCATACAAGCGTATATTATACTCATGCTTTAAATCGTCTTTGTTAATCAGTGGATCATGCACAAAGACATTTATTCCATACTCTTCCAGCTCGTTTATGACATCAATAACTCTGGTGTTTCTGATGTCTGACACGTTTTCTTTAAAAGTAAACCCGAGAATCATCACCTTGCAGTCTTTTACAGCCTTTCCTGCTTTGATCAGATGCTTAACTGTCTGCTCGGCAACATACTTGCCCATATTGTCATTAATCTTTCTGCCTGAAAGGATGACTTGCGGATGATATCCGAGCATTTCGGCTTTGTGCGTTAGATAATACGGATCGACACCAATACAGTGTCCGCCAACGAGCCCGGGACACATTTTAATGAAATTCCACTTAGTTCCGGCAGCGTCTAATACTGCTCGGGTACTTATCCCCATTTTATTAAATATAATAGCAAGTTCGTTCATGAGGGCAATGTTAAGGTCTCTTTGAGTATTTTCGATGACCTTGGCAGCTTCAGCAACTTTGATCGACTCAGCACGGTAGATACCTGCGGTTATTATAGCGCCGTACACGTTAGCTACGGTATCGAGCGTTTCTTCGTCTTGCCCTGATACTACTTTCAGGATTTTGGTAACGGTATGTTCTTTGTCTCCCGGATTAATTCTTTCAGGTGAATAACCTACTTTAAAATCAATACCGCATTTAAGCCCGGATTCTTTTTCAAGGATCGGCACACATTCATCTTCTGTTACTCCCGGATAAACAGTGGATTCGTATACTATTATTGTGTTTTTACTTAGATTTTTGCCAATTGTAGTTGAAGCTTTAATTACCGGAGTTAAATCCGGTTGTTTACTTTCATTGATAGGTGTTGGAACAGCGACTACAATAAATGAAGCTTCTTTTAACCTGGCGGCCTCATTTGTATAATCAATGTGTGTCAGCATCAAATCTTCAGCAGTTAATTCTCTCGTTGAATCACTGTTATTTTTTAACTCGTTAATTTTTTTTTCAGAAATATCAAATCCAATTGTGTCAAAGGTTTTCCCGAATTCAACTGCCAGAGGCAAACCGACATAACCAAGGCCGACTACTGCTAATTTGGCGTCTTTGTTTACTAACTTGTTGTATATTTCTTTCATAATCCTACCCCCTCATAAATTTTAAACCATCGAAGATGCGGGATTCATATTATCACAACGATTTCCTTTTGAGAATAACACGAAATTCGCATATAAACATACATAATTATATACCAGTAACAGTTTCATTCTGCTTTGTGTAAAGTCTTTTACATTTTTTGCATTCGGATTTCCCGTTCTCAAAGGTGAGCATTTCTCCGCATTCGCAGATCCACCCTTTGATCCTGGCCGGGTTACCATACACTACAGCAAAATCAGGAACATTCCTGGTAATGACCGACCCGGCCCCAATAAAGGCCCATTTGCCGATACTATTGCCGCATACGACTGTGCAATTGGCACCTAGGGATGCGCCGTACCCAACCTTTGTCGGAACATAAGCACCTGTTTTCGGATACTTGGACCTCGGGTTCCTGTCGTTCGTGAATACCATAGAAGGTCCGCAAAACACATAATCAGCCAGTTCTACATCATCATAAACCGAAACATTATTCTGTATTTTGACTCCATTACCGATTTTTGCCTTGCCGCCAACATAAACAGACTGGCCTATATTGCAGTTCTCTCCGATGTGCGCACCTGACATAATATGGGAAAAATGCCAGATTTTGGTTCCCTTGCCAATAGATACCGGCTCATCGATATATGCTGATTCATGTGCAAAGTATTCTTCCATTTATTACTTCCTCAAAAGTGGCATTATAAATATAATTCTCGTATTTTCTTATAAAGGTACTCGAATGCTGAAGCGTTTTGTTTAATGGTGCGATAAACGGTTAAAGCTATCGGTTTGGCATAAGTATGAGAAGTGAGATTTCTTGCTTCTAATAGATTCAGGAAGGTATCTTCATCAAGTATCCAGCCATATCTGAATGCTTGTTTTATACATTCTCTCGGGGATAAACACTCTATTCCTTGATCTTTTAGGACTAGCTTGATAGTTTTCCAGGAATTTTCAAAAGTAAACTCAAATCGTTGGATCGTTGCATCAAGGACAATATCATCATCTTCGATGTTTCTTTCTAAAACCTCAACTAATCTATCAAAAGAGTTTTTAAAATTATCAAGCTGGATCTGATGTGGTGTTTGCATAAAGCACTATTCCTTCACTATCAACATTTTTTTTAAACATCTCATCTAAATCATTATAATCGATTATTTCTATGATCTTAAGGGTTGGCAAGGCATCTGCTTCTTCTTTAATTATACTTTTCGTAATTGGTCGTATCGAGTTTTTTTTTATGACAAAATCAAAATCCGATCGAGGATTACTGTCCCCTCTCGCTCGAGACCCAATAAGTATTAACTGGCATTCAGGACAGTATTTTTTGATAATATCGATCACTTTAGCTTTAATCTGCTCATTAGATAAGGCTTTTACCATAATTTTAATTGTTTCCAAATTCAACGAACTGCTCTCCGGCGAGTATAGCTTTTATCCTGGAAGATGCGTTGCCATCGCCATATGGATTTACAGCAGTGCTCATTTTTTGATAGTATACCGGATCATCGATCAACTTTGATACTTCATTGAATATCTTGTTGTTGTCTGTGCCTACTAGCTTAACAGTTCCAGCGGTAACAGCTTCCGGCCTTTCGGTATTGTTTCGCATGACAAGCACTGGTTTTCCTAATGAGGGAGCTTCTTCCTGTACGCCCCCGGAATCAGTAAGAACGATTCTGCTCTTGCTCATCATAAATACAAAGTTCTCGTAATCGAGAGGAGTAATGAGTTTAATGTTTGGAATCCCGGTAAGTATTTCATTTACCGGCGTCTGGACATTCGGATTTAAATGGACCGGATAAACGAATTCGATATCAGGATAAGTATTCGCAAGACTCTTTATCCCGCCGCACATATTCTTGAATTCCTGCCCAAAGTTTTCTCGTCGATGCGCAGTAATAAGAACAAGCTGCTTAGAGAAGTCGATATCCTTAAATTGAGGTAATTTATAGTATTTTTCCAGATTACCTTTAATTTTTTCCATTGAAAGCATTAATGCGTCAATAACCGTGTTTCCGGTAACATAGATATCATCGTTGAAGACTCTTTCATCGAGCAGGTTTTGACAGGCAGTCTTAGTCGGGGCAAAATGATATTTCGTAATAATACTCGTTACTCTGCGGTTGAATTCTTCGGGAAATGGGCTCAATAAATTGTTAGTCCGGAGCCCGGCTTCGATATGGGCGATTGGTATTTGAGTATAGAATGCGGCTATTGAAGCTGCCATCACGGTTGTCGTATCTCCCTGAACAAGGATAAGATCAGGCGCAGATTCTCGTAAAACAGATTTCATCTCGACAAGAACATTAGCGGTAATATCGTAGAGGTCCTGTCCGGGCTTCATAATATTCAGGTCGTAATCAGGTGCGATGTGGAACCAATTCATCACCTGGTCCAGCATTTGTCGATGTTGCGCCGTTACACAGACTTTAACATCAAATATTTCCGGATATTTCTTCAATTCTATAATTACCGGTGCCATTTTAATTGCTTCAGGCCTGGTGCCGAATACAAAAAGTAATTTCATGATTGAACCTATCTTATATATAGTAGAGTGTATTAATTAAATATACTTTAACAAATAATTTGTGTAAAGCATCAGCTCAGAACAGATAATACCCATTAGTCTTAATCCTGAACTCTAACCCTCGTAAAGGATGGGAACAGTTACTCGTTTCCAATCGATCATACGCGTATTGATCAAACGATCGGGTACTATATCCTTTAAAAACAGAGAACGCCGACGTATAACCGGCACGAGTAATTATACGTTTCAAATTATCATCGTAGCAACCATGAGGATAAGAAAATGTATTGATTCCGATATTGAAGGTATTTTCCATGAAATCTTTGCTGTTAACAATTTCCATCGTTTGCTCTTGTAATGATAACTTCCTCAAATTAACATGAGTAACCCCGTGGGATCCGATTTCGATTCCATAATCAGCCATTTCTCGAATTTGTCCTGAAGTTAGTCCGGCAAAACTATCCTCGCATTTATTGATAAAGGAGGTTGTAAGAAATATCGTTGCAATAAAGCCATATTTTTTTAGGAGAGGAAATGCTTCTGTATATATTCCCTGATGTCCGTCATCGAAAGCTATGGAGACTTTTTTAGGGACAAAAGTATCGCGCAAATCAATAAGCTCACGGCAAGAAATAGTATCAAACCCATATTTCTTAAAATATATCAATATAGATTCGAAGTGTTCCGAAGTAATCGTCCACTTATCAGCACTTTCATGTGCAACGTTATGATAAAGGAGAACCGGGATTTTTCTGAGCATAATATTCCTGTAACGATTTAGTTTTGAATAGTTTTTCGTAAATGCCAAACAAGAAATAATAATATCGTATTCGTGATTGCACTTTTTCATGTTCTTTAGAACCATTTTCCAGAAGGTCTAATTTATTGTAATAAAGTTTGTGCAGGAAATAGCGGTTATTAAGAGAAAACAGCATAAACATAAACAGGTTGAACGGATTGATTCCAACATAAATTCCCAGGAAAAAATGCTTTTTAAGCAACACAACTGCGCTATGTCCTGCTTGTCGTGACTTATCACACCGTTTCTCAAAACTTAATTTTGCGGAAAAAACATAAACAATCGCATTCGGATTAACTTTGATATGGTATCCGGCTTTAACTAATCTATATCCAAGTTCAGAATCCTGAAACCCGTATTCCTTGAAATCTTCCTCAAACCCACCGACTTTTTCTAAAGCTGCTTTATCTATAGAAACATTACCGGTAAAAAAGGATATAAACGGATTATTTTCCCCTTTGAACTTAAAGGTACTCATATCTTGATATGCAGCTTGGGCAGGTATTTCGGATTTGTCCCGGACTAAGGGAGCAAACCCGCGGATAACCTTTATTTTTGTTGCGCCATATTTTTGGTGAAAATTATAATGTTCTTCAAGTAAGCGGCTGTCCGAATAAACATGATCATCGATAAAAACAACTACTTTACCCCTGGCCATTTTAAGCCCCATATTTCGAGCTGCTGACCTGCCGGCATTTTTATGCCATTGATATCTAACCGGAAAACTGGTTTTCAATTCGGCAACCATTTTTTCCGTGCCATCAGATGACCCGTCATCAGCGATTATCAGCTCAAAATCAGTAAAAGTCTGGCTCGATAACGACAAGATAGTTTCTTTTAATATATCTCTTCGATTAAAAGTAGGTATTATAACTGAAAAATATGGCATTATGCTTCCTTTGGTTCTCGAATATGATTATTATAATCCAGTCTTGATAATTTGAACAATCTAATTCTATTTAGATGCCGTTACCCCTACTTACAAACATCTGCATAATTTTGTTATATTACTTAGCAAAATCAACCTGAATAATCGATGCAATCCGTTAATTTTTGCTTTACAAGTAATTGCAATTATACGATAATTAAGTCCGATTGATTAAATTTTCTTTTTACCTTTTATCAAAGGAGCTGTCATGGAAAAAATAACATACAAACAAGCCGGAGTCGACGTTGAAGCCGGATACGAGGTCGTACGCAGAATCAAACATTTCGTAAAAAGCACGTACACTCCAGGCGTTATTGGAGAAATAGGTTTTTTTGGCGGTTTTTTTAAGCCGGATTTCAAAAAATATAATGACCCGATAATGGTTTCCGGAACTGATGGTGTCGGAACTAAAGTTAAAGTATCGATACTTCTAGGTAAGCATGACACTATAGGCATCGATCTCGTTGCCATGAGCGTTAATGATATACTTTGCTGCGGCGCTGACCCGCTTTTTTTTCTTGATTATATTGCGTGTAACAAGGTTGAACCTGCTATTATTGCAGATATTGTTAAAGGTATCGCCGATGGCTGCAAGGAATGCGGATGCGCACTGCTTGGTGGTGAAACTGCTGAAATGGGCGATGTTTACTCTCCGGGAGATTATGACCTGGCAGGATTCGCGGTTGGCATAGTTGATAGAGAAAAAATAATAGATGGCTCAAAAATCACAAACGGTCAGAAAATTGTTGGTCTGTCTTCCTCAGGCCTTCATTCAAACGGATATTCTCTAGCCCGAAAAGTTTTGATTACAGGAAATCCTGAAGATGATCGCGCTATCTTAGAGGAAATGCTGACTCCAACGAGACTTTATGTCGACGTTATGAAGAAGTTTAAAGAAGCAAATATTACGATAAACGGGATCGCAAATATAACCGGCGGCGGATTACCGGAGAACGTAGCCAGACTCCTTCCGAAAAACAGTAATGCGCAGATAAAAAAGGATTCATGGGATAAACCGGCAATCTTCCAAAAAATTGTTGAAACCGGCCTTGTTGAAGAGAAAGAAATGTACCATGCGTTTAATATGGGAATTGGTATGGTTATGATTATTCCGGAAGATGAGATCAGTAGAATCCCGGAAGGTTTTGTCATAGGAGAAATTATTCCAGGAGATCAGGTAGTTGAAATTATTTAAAAAAACCAAGTTAGAGCCAACAAAATTAGCAATTATGGCCTCCGGTAGAGGCTCAAACTTCGAAGCTCTCTATGCTGCCATTAAAAATGAAAAACTCAATGCTGAAATAAAAGTACTTGTCAGTGATAACCCGGAATCCGGGGCTCTTACCAGTGCTAACAACAAAAATATTCCGGCTGAATGCTGCAACAGAAAAAGCTATTCCTCCAAAGAACAATTCGAGCTTGCTTTAATATCAAAGATTAATGAATATGACACTGACCTCATCATTCTTGCCGGATATATGAGAATTTTAGGCAAAGAATTCGTTGATACATTCGAAGGTAAAATTTTAAATATTCACCCTTCCCTTTTACCTTCTTTTCCCGGACTTCATGCTCAAAAGCAAGCATTAGACTATGGAGTTAAATACTCAGGCTGCACTGTACATTATGTTGATGCAGGACTTGATTCCGGGCCTATTATTATGCAAAGAACCGTTCCAGTGCTCGATAACGATACAGAAAAAACGCTTTCGCTCCGTATACTAAAAGAAGAGCATGATATATACTGGCGTGCAATAAAACTTATTACCGAAAGCAAACTACACAATTAAAATCGATAAATATCAGAAGGAGGATTTAAATGCGAGCATTAATAAGTGTTTCAGACAAAACCGGAATAGTTGATTTTGTCATGGGTCTTGTGGATCTTGGCTGGGAAATTATTTCAACCGGAGGTACCTCCAAAGCATTAAAAGAAAGTGGGATTTCAGTAAAAGATGTAAGTGATATTACAGGTTTCCCTGAAATTATGGATGGAAGAGTTAAAACCTTACACCCAGCAGTTCACGGCGGATTGCTTGCACTGCGAGACAACAGCGAACATATGGCTAAAATCAAAGAATTAGGAATTGAACCTATTGATCTTGTCTGTGTAAACCTATACCCTTTTGAAGCGACAATTGCAAAACCGGAGGTCGAACTTCATGACGTAATAGAAAATATCGATATCGGCGGGCCATCCATGGTCAGATCTGCCGCAAAGAATTATCGTGACGTTATTATTGTTGTCGATCCGGGATTTTACCCGGCAATTTTAGATAATCTTAGATCACAAGGATCTCTTCCTTTGGAACTGAAAGAAGATCTGGCAGTACAGGCATACTCCCATACTGCAAGATATGACGCAATTATTTCTAATTATTTAGCTAAAAAGATCGGAAGCAACAAAGAATCATTCATGAATACAAAGACACTCCCTCTCGACAAAGCACAGGACCTTAGATACGGTGAAAATCCTCATCAAAAAGCCATATTTTATAAAGTCCCCGGAGAGTATGGACTTGGAAATATCAAACAGTTACACGGAAAAGAACTTTCTTTTAACAATTTTATTGACCTTGATGCTGCCTGGTCAATCGCTAAAGAGTTTACTAAGCCGGCCGTAACAATTATCAAACACACCAATCCTTGCGGCACTGCGCTTGGTAATAATCTGTTGGATGCCTACAACAAAGCGTTGTCATGTGATCCGAAGTCTGCCTTCGGAAGTATCATCGGATTGAATAAAATAGTAGATAGTGAAGTAGCACAAGAGATGTCAAAATTATTTGTCGAAGCAGTAATTGCCCCCGGGTATACAGATGAAGCGTTATTAATTTTACAGGAGAAAAAAAACATCAGAGTTATTGTGCTTGATGATTATTTCAACCATGATCAGCAGAACGACGTGAAGAGAGTAACCGGAGGTCTTTTGGTACAAGTAAAAGATACAAAAGAGGTTCCCTTTGATGAAATGAAATGCGTAACACATCTTCATCCGGAACAACATATGGTCGCAGACATGCTATTTGCCTGGAAAATAGTTAAACATATAAGATCTAATGCAATTCTTCTCGTAAAAGACGGCAAAACTGTCGGGGTTGGAGCTGGCCAAATGAGCCGTGTAGATGCTGTAGAACTCGCGTTAAAAAAGGCTGGCAACGAAGCCACAGGAGCAGTCCTGGCGTCGGATGCATTCTTTCCTTTTAGAGATTCTGTTGATACCGTAAATAAAGCTGGAATTAAGGCAATCATACAACCGGGCGGCTCATTAAGGGATCAGGAGTCTATCGATGCATGTAACGAGTACGGGATCCCAATGCTCTTTACTGGCGTGAGACATTTTAAGCATTAAAACCAGAATTGTTTAATACATCCAGTGCTTTTTAGCGAGCATTTTTTTTACGAGTTGAATTCTATTTTTAGCATCTCGATGAAATGGATCAATTTCTAAAACTTTTTCATAATATTTTATTGTTTCAAGATATTTTTGCTGTTTTTCGTAAATGTTACCTAAGTTATAATAAGCTTGAACTAGCTTCGGATCAATTGCAATAGCTTTGAGATATTCTTGAACAGCTTGATCTCTGTATGACATCCTTTCATATACATATCCTAAGTTATTATGAGCATAAGCATATTTAGGGTTTATCTCAAGTACTTTGTAATATAATTTAACAGCATCTCCTAATTTTCCTCGTTGTTCGTAGAGCGTTGCAAGGTTAAAATATCCATCTTCAAAAAAGGGATTTATCGCAATCGCTTTATTATAATAATATTGCGCGCTTTTTAAATCGGAAGAATAACTATAGAGTAGTCCAAGATAATTATACGCTTCATAGTTTCTCGCATCCAGCTTAATTACTTTGTAGAACTCTTTTTTTGCCAATATATTATTATTCAGTAAGCCATAAAGAATCCCTAAATTAAAATGAGCTTCAATCGATCCCGGTTTGTTCTGAATTGCTCTTATCAGTAGCTCCCTGGCTCTATCATATTTATGCAAACCTATCAGCATATCTGCATAATCAATCAATAACTCGACTCTGTCCGGATCAATTTCCATGGCTTTATCAAAACTGATAGTTGCATTTACATAGTCACTTACTTTTGTAAATGAAACCGCGACGGCTATATAGGCATCTGTATATTTAGAATCTAATTCTATTGCTTTGAGTAATGCTTTTTGAGCAAGTTTAAATTCTTGCTGTCTATCATAAAGTACGCCCAGATTATAATACGCTTCCTTGAGCGTTGGACATAAATCAATAGCCAGAAATAATTCATTCATCGCCTCTTTTAGGTTTTCATTTTTTGAGAGGTATGCAACTGCGAGGTTCATATGTGCACTCGCAACACTATCATCAATAGCTAGTACCTTTTTATACAGATTGATTTCTTCATCGTATTTCCCCTGAAAACCTTTCATTATACCGGCACTCAGGTAGACAGACGGCTCTTTAACTCCTAGTTTAATTGATTTATCTAGATGTTCAATTGCACGATCATAACTATTACGGTTTTTATAAAGGATACCTAGTTTAGCATGAACTTCTTTATAGTTCGGATCGAGTTCAAGTGCTTTCTTATAGAGAGCAATCGCTTCATTATCCTTATTAGTCATTCCATAGAGATTTCCGAGGCAGTAATAAGCTTCTTTGTTATTTTTATCAGTCTTCGTTACTTTTTCAAGATTGAACTGTGCCCAATCAAACTTTTTTTGCTGCAAGTAGATTTTACCTAATGGGAAATATGCCAGCGACGCGGCTTCATCTAATAATATTGATTTTTTGTAATGACCAACAGCATCATTTATTCTTTTATCTTTTTCGCTTAAAATCCCTAAAACATAATATGAGAGAGAATTGTTTTTGCTGTAAGAAAGGCTCTCTTGTATATATTTTCTAGCTTCATTATATTTGCTGTCTTTCACCAATAAAAATGCCGTTTGCGCGAGTGATTCTGATATTTTACTGGAATTAACAGAAGTAATGGCTGAAATATTGACAGGAACAGTTATAGCTGGAATTATAAGTGTTAATAATTGGATAATTACAATTTTTTTTATATTCATTGTCATATTATAATAGAAAATGCATTTATTATTCTCATATAAACAAAAAGAATCGGTTAAAATACCTCAAATATAGCGGGCACTGAATTCTATTGATAATAATTATGTTGTTAAAAACGAATAAATAAATTAGTTGCAGAAGCTTCAAAAAATATTTTGAAAGGCTTCAATCGTCTTAATTCGTGGTAAGTACTGGCCTTCAACCGTCTCTTTAATATTTTCTCTAATATTATCCGAAACTTTGGTATCTGAAAAAACTAATCGTAAATAATCAATTATCTCTTTATTAGTCATTAAGCTAAAAAACAAATCTTGATTACTTTGATACAAAATAATCAAAAATTTTATTTTATTAAATAATTCAAGGATATCGATTGTATCATGCGCAAAAAAAGCTTTTGTGTTAACGTTTATACCATTTGCTGTCTGTATTTCAAAGTCCTGCTTCATCTCATTTCCTGCAAGCATGAAAAAAGAGTTCAAGAAATTCTGTGGCATTGATGCAAAAATAATTGAAAGGACATTGATATTAAATTTATTCTTAGTACATAATCTTTCCGTCATATCATTAATTTTTATAATTTCTTGAAGAAATTTAACTTCCTTTGATAATCGTTGGCTGGCAGCATCATACATTTTACTCAATTGAACAAGAAGTTCCCGGTTAAACATCATATTGTCTTTGCTAAACAATAGTCTCAATGATTTTTTAAAAAATTGAAGCATATTATTGTCAAATTTATGTACATCAAAAGTAAAACTCTCACCATCAAAAAACATTACGTTTATGGCTGAACTGCTTTGTTTTTTTACAACGTTAACATATTTTTTCCCAATATTTTCGTAAATGTATATGCTAAAAATTAGCAGACCAACGAGAAATTTTGTAAAGTTCAGGCTAACCTTCATATCAGAGAGATCTAAACTCATTGCTCCTGATTTGATCGCCATGAATAATTGATAGTCTTTGTTATCTTTCTCCCACATGTTTTTATTGGTTGTAAAACATAGTGCGCTCACAAGCTCGAAAAGGTGAATTTCTTGATACATTGAATTATCTGGATTATTAATTTGGTTTACCATTTTTTATCAAAATAACTTTCTATTTTTTCTTTGTTGAAATTAACAATCAACTGTTCCGGAATCTCAGCTTTAGCTAAAAGATCTAATGCACTGCTAAAATTAGCTACATCGTAATGAATATGCGCATCAGAAGATAGCAGTAAGTCCGCATTCTGCCTTTTTGCCTCTTGCGCTATTCTAAAGCAATTATCGTATGAGCCTTTTCGCGTGTGGATGAATGAGGAATTATTAATTTCAATAGCTACATGGTTCTCCTTACATAATGCAACAAACTCTGGAATAAGTACCGGGAACTTTGGATTACCTGGATGCCCGATAACTTTTACGTAGGGTTTCACTACAACTTTTTCATATATATTGAGATATTTTTCAGGACTTAGCCCCAGAGGGCCTATAACCTCGTGGAAACTGGCAATAGCGTAGTCAAGCTTTTTAAATGCATCCTCATCAAAATCGATATTTCCATGTTCATCAAGAATATTAATTTCAATACCTTTTTTAATGTTTATCCCGTTTATTTCCTTAGGAATAACAGACATATTAGAAAAATAGAAAGGATGAGGGCCATCCAGCATTTTTGGCCCGTGATCTGCTATACCGACATACTTGATTCCAATTGATTTCGCATGGCTTATAATTTCGCTAAGCGTACTATACGCATGCCCGCTTGCAATAGTATGTATATGAAAATCACCTAAAGGTCTCACTATTCAGCTACTTTCTCTAATATTTCATCCGGAATTTCAAAGTTCGCATATACATCCTGTACATCATCAATTTCTTCAAGTTTCTCGATTGTTTTCAAAACCTTTGTGGCAGATTCAAGATCATTTATTGCCAAAGTCGTAGTAGGAAGATAGGCTATCTCAGAATCTTCAATTTCGATTTTATTCGTTTCAATAGCTTTTCTTACAGCTTCAAATGATTCAACCGAAGTTCTAATTTCGATAGAACCGTCACTTTGAGAAATAATATCTTCAGCGCCGGCATCAATAACAAAATCAAAAATCTTATCTTCAGTTGTTTTTCCATCATTGATGGTTATCAACCCTCTTTTTTGGAACATCCATGAGACGCAGCCCGAATCACCCATACTGCCCCCGTTTTTATTAAAAGCCGACCGGATTTCTGTTACTGTTCTATTTCTATTGTCGGTCATGGTAATAATCAAAACAGCAACCCCACAAGGCGCATACCCTTCATAGATAACATCCTCTAAGTTTACCCCTTCTTTATTCCCTCTCTGGATTGCGTTTTTTATGTTATCTTTAGGCATATTCACTTTCTTAGCATTTTCAATTGCTAATCTTAACCGTGAATTTCCCTCTGGGTCTGACCCACCCTCTTTTACCGCAGCAAATATTTCTCGTGCTACTTTTGTAAAGGCCTTCCCTTTTACTGCATCGGTTTTCGCTTTTTTATGTTTTATGGTGCTCCATTTATTATGCCCTGACATATTCTCTCCTCCTAACAAACATACAATAACCTGATTCTCATTGCGTATTTTACTTGGTTATTTATTTGTTTTTTGTGTGATTAAATATAGTTATTTGTTTCAATAAGTATATCATTTTTTACTCAATGTTAAAACCTTTTATCGATATATTTGTTTAATTAACATACATTAAGGCATATCAATATTTGAAACGTTAGGAACAAATAAAATTAGTGATTGAACTAACAATTGATTTCAAATTAACAAAAAAAACACGGAATTTATTGCGATTTGCAAATTGTATGTTTATAATATAGATATGGTTAAAATAATCGATATATTATCAATTGCACGTGAAAATAATGCTTATCATATCCAATTAATTGCTGGTTACAAACCTGTCTTTCGCATTAATGGTGAAAATAACGAATTGGAAGGGTTTGAGACTCTCACAGCTAATGATTCGGAACAATACTTTAGAGAATGCCTTGAGATTGTTTCGTGTTCCTCAATAAAAAAAGATTATATTATTCAACAATTCGAAAACCATAAAAATACTAATTTTTCAATAGAGTCTAAGGACGTCGGACGGTTCAGAATCAACGTCCATATCCAAAAACAAACAATAGCTCTATCAATAAGAGTCATTCCATTGGATATTCCTTCTCCTGAACAGCTTAATCTGCCTCAATTGATATATGAGTTATGTGAACTGGAACAAGGATTGATTGTTGTCACCGGACCATCATGTCATGGAAAAACGACAACCATCGCAGCTATGATTAATATGATCAACCGCAATCAGAATAAACATATTATTACTATCGAAGATCCCATTGAATTCGTTTATGAAAACATGAGCAGCTATATTCAGCAACGAGAACTCGGAATAGACTGCAACTCAATTAGCAGTGCTCTAAAAAACTCTCTTCAGCAAAATCCGGACATTATCTTTGTTGGAGAGTTGAATTCTCCGGAAGTTATTGAGGCAGCGATTAATGCATCGCAAGCAGGTCATTTAGTCTTGTCAACTATATGCACAAATGATGTCGTTCAAACAATTGATCACATAATTTCGTTGTTCCCATCAAATGAGCAATCAAAAATAAGGCAACAGTTATCAGGAACACTTGCTGCCGTGATATGTCAGCGGCTGGTACCGTCCCTTGCGCTAACCCGTATTTTAACCACGGAAGTGTTAAGAACAAACTACTCGGTGCAAAGTATAATCAAATCTGGTCAATTACAGGACTTGTATAAGATTATTGAGACTTCAATACAAGAAGGTATGCATTTGTTTTCGCAGGATCTGATGAGTATGGTCCATAAACAAATGATATCGTTTCAGACAGCAATAAAGTATTGTAATGACAAGAATTATTTCGAAAAAATTGCTCACGAATTATTAAAAGATAATTGATTTTTTTCTATACTAGTCTATATTTGATTATCACATCAGCAATTAAACCTGCGATGAACGATAGATTAAGCCATAAAAAAATAATTTTAGTAGACCTGTATAAATACGAAAGATGTTCAATCTTTTCGTAATCTTTGAAAATAACTTGTTTAGTAATATTTATTCCCCATATCAGGCTGAAGATACTTAACCCTGCTACTATATAGTTAATAAAAAAACACTTTATTATACTATAGAAAAGCAACCCTATCAAAAATAACATAATTAATAAATAGTTATTTTTATCCAATGAAAAAAACTTTGAGTTTGAACTGAGTACAGTCTCATTATTTTTTTTATCAGTACTTTTAGTTGAGCCAGTGAGGGCTTCAGAAATAAATTCAGAACCATAGACTTTGTTTTCCAATAAGCCATACCTCACGGTAGCATAAAGTAATCCTGAAAAGAAAATTGGCAACAATAATGTCACGAGTTGTTTATATATAATTCCATTAGATACAATGCATGAGACTGCCCATAATCCGATACTATTCCAGAATGCAAGGGTAATAATTTCATTAAGTAAGTGTCGCTTTGTTACAAAATAAGGTGGTAATGCAAAAAGGATATACGCAAAAGTTAAGAAAGACAGAGTTAATGATTGGGAAATACTTTCAAAAGAAATTTTTGCTATCACAAGAAACATAATAGTAAATAAAAAACAAATACCCATAACCACTTTCAGAATGTACTTACTTTTCCTTTCTTCGTCAGTCGTAATTGACTCGTTCTTTTGTTTATCTTTATTCTTGGTTTTGACGTTATCGGATTGATTTAATTTTAATATATCTTGTTTAATGAAATACATTTCATGGATAAGAAAATTAATAATTATAAGTAAAATGATGTAAAATAAGAGCAAAGAACTCTTATAAACAGATATATAACCAATTTTATGCCAAACGAAAATAAAAGCACAAAACATAGACAGCATTGAATAGATAACTATTTCAGGTTTAAAAATAAGTCGCCATGTTAAATAGCTCATTTTAAACTCAATATCTTTTGGGGAAATGTTTGTCATTGGACTGACGTTATTTATCTATATTTTTAAGGATTTTTTCAATTTGCGAGGTATATTTAACAGAGTCTATTACACGAGATGCAAAAGGTTTTTCTATTTCTTTGATCGCTTCATTTGCAGCAATAACAACTTCATCGGATGAATCATTCGCTAACTCTCTCAATTTATCGAGCGCTCGAACATCATTTATTTCTCCTAGTATTTCTGCGGTTAACGCTTTAACTTCTGAAGACTCATGATTAAGGCATTCCAATAATTGGGGGACAGAGTTCTTTCCTATATCTTTTAAAATAAGTGCCGCAATTAGCTTGGTTTCATTGTTCATCTTCATCAGATTGATGACTTTTTCTACAGATTCTTCACCTATGTTAGCGAGTACACCTGCTACAATCAGTTTTTTTGCATCGCTTAAATCCTGTTCTAATAATTCAATAAGCGATGAAACAGCTAAACTTCCCCTATTTGCAAGTTCAATAGATGCCTTTAATATTTTATTACTATTATTTGATAATAAATCTTCTAATAATTGATCCATAGCATTCTCCGTGTAAAAAGGAAATCATTTCAAAAGCTTATTAATGGTTGCAATTATTTTCTCCGGTTGAAATGGTTTTACAACAAAATCTCGAGCTCCTGCTTTTATAGCATCCATAACCATTGACTGCTGCCCCATTGCCGATAGCATTGCTATTTTTGCTTCAGGGTCAATTTTTCTAATCTCTGCAACAGCCGTAATTCCATCCATTTCAGGCATAGTAATATCCATAAACACCAAGTCAGGTTTTTCAGATTTATATTTGCTTATTGCCATAGTTCCGTTTTCTGCTTCTACGACCTCATGTCCATTTTCTTTAAGAAGCTTGCTACAGCGCATTCTCATAAAAGCAGCATCATCAACAACTAATATCTTAACCAATGATTATAACACTCCTCTTTAAATAAATTTTTGCTATTTAAATTGTATCATAAAAAAAATAAAATACTAATCAATTATTATTAAATAACTTCATTATTATATTTAGTTGTCGCAATTTCATCAATAAACTTCATTTCTTCTTTATTCATTAAATCTTTCCATGCTTTAAGCTTGTTTTCTTTGTCTTTTTCAATAATTTTCTTTTCTTTCATTGAGTCTACAAGCTTTGTTCTCTGTTCTTCATTTATCTCTTCGGCTTTAATTGCGATTTTCTTTTGGACTTCAACTTTTTCTTTTAAATTTTCAATTTGATTCTGACGTAAAAAAACTTGTGAAAAGTCAATTTTTTTACCTTCTTCAAAATGTTCTCGCAGTGCGTTTTGTGCCTGACGATGATTATTCTTTATTTCTTCTTCTTTACGTTTTTCTTCTTCGAGTTTCCGTTGTGTTTCTGCAAACTTTTCTTTCTCTTGCTTCTCTCGAATAAGTTTCACCTTCAAGACAGAGCCTAAATTATACTTAAATATTCCTATTTTAGGTTTTTTAACCATATATCCGTTTCCTAGAACTAAGTATCAGGAGTCCGTATGTCATTTCTGGTATAGATCTAATTATACATTATCAAATACATCAAAATCAGAATCATCAAATCCATCGAATTCAGAGTTCTTGTTAGTATTTTCCGACAAAGAAAATTCGCCGCCGAAAATCCCTGACATTTTTTTCTTAGCTTCATCATAGGTCGATTTATCAAATACGCCTTGTTTTAGAAAATCGTTTACTTTATCAATTTTAGCTATTGCATTATCAATTTTTGGATTGCTTCCCTTTACATAAGCGCCAATGTTAATTAAGTCTTCGGCCTCGGAATATCTGGCAAGGACCTCCCGCATATTTCCTGCAGACTTCTGCTGTTCTTTTTTTGTAACAGTTGTAAATAATCGAGAAACGCTATGCAATACATCAATACAAGGATAATGGTTCTTTGCTGCAAGATCACGAGACAACATAATATGACCATCAAGGATACTCCTTGCAGTATCAGCAATGGGTTCGTTAAAATCATCACCTTCGACAAGCACAGTATAAAACGCTGTTATAGAACCTTTCTGACTCGTTCCCGCACGTTCCATTAAGCGAGGCATAAGTGCAAATACTGAAGGGGTATATCCTTTCGTTGTCGGAGGTTCTCCGGAGGCTAACCCGACTTCCCTTTGAGCCATCGAAAATCTAGTAACAGAGTCCATCATAAAAAGAACATTTTTTCCCTGGTCTCTAAAGTATTCAGCGATAGCAGTTCCAACTAGCGCACCTTTTAATCTTATCAACGGAGGTTTATCAGATGTTGCAACAATAACGACAGATTTTTTCAAACCCTCTTCACCAAGGGATTCTTCAATAAAATCACGAACCTCTCGTCCTCGTTCTCCGATTAGGGATATAACACTAACCTCAGCCTCAGAATTTCTAACAAGCATGCCCATGAGTGTACTTTTGCCCACACCTGAGCCTGCAAAAATCCCCATTCGCTGACCTCTCCCAATAGTAAGTAATCCGTCAATTGCTTTAACGCCGACTTCCATTGGATCTACTATCCGTGGCCGCATTACCGGGTCAGGAGGATCTCTATCAAGAGAATAAAGCTCTTCAGCTATAATTTCTCCTTTTCCATCCATTGGATTTCCCAGTCCATCTAATACTCTGCCAAGTAAGTTTTGGCCAACCTTAACTTGCAAAGAATGACCCGAAGCTATAACTTTGCTTCCAGGACGTATTCCTTCAATACTGCCAAGAGGCATGAGCAAGACTTTTCCTTCTTTGAACCCAACAACTTCAGCGTATACAGTATGTCCTTCATCTAAATAAATAGTGCACAATTCTCCTACGCTCACACCTTCAACCCGAGCTTCAATAATAAGACCAACAACATGAATAACTTTGCCTACAACTTTTACAAGCTCTGTTTTTTCAATTATTTTATAATACTTTGACATATCAATAATAGGCATAGAAAATCCTTATGTGGAAATTTAGATATTACAGGTAATTATTTATAAAAAATACTATTTAAACAAATCATCACCATCATCAAAGTCAAATAAATCGTCGTCATCATCCTCGTCAATTGTTTCAGCCTGGTTGTAGATATCTTCGTTAAGAACTTTTTCTTCTGTTAACTGAGCAATAGGAAGAGATTGTGAAAACTGTACTTTCGGTTGCGTTATTGGAGAAAGTTGTGGATTATTTATCATATTGTTGTTAGCCATGGGATTGTTGTTGTTATAAAGCTTAAGCAGAGCTGCCTTTATTGCCTCCAATTTGATCGAAACCCTGGAATCAACATATCCTAGATCGGTTTCAATAATACAGCCTCCCGGTTCAATGCTTCCATCTTCCTGGATTGTTAAATTTCTTATGTCATCCATTATAGTCATTATTCTATCTTTGTTTTTTTGTACGAAATCAAAATCACTTTTACTCACTTTAACCATTACTCGATCCCTATCAGTGATTTTAGTGATTGCTTCGGAAACAATGTTTAATGCAACCCCCTGATTTAAGGATATTTCACTTCTAATAATTTGTTCTGCAATTTTTATACTAAGTTTTAGTAGCTCGCCTTCAGTCTCTTTAATAATACTTTTCTTATGATCCATTATGCTATTCACAGCTTGCCCGATTTCTGCTATCTTTTGCGTATATTGCTGTTCTGCTTCTATCTTTCCAGTATTGTAACCTTCTTCCCTGGCATCATTTTTAATTATCTCAGCTTCACTTATTGCATTTTTCCTTAGGATCGAAATTTCTTCATCTGCCCTAAGCTTTAAATTTATAATCTCTTGTTCAATTAATTGCTTTTCTTTTTTTAATAGATCTATTTGGGAATTATCCTTGTTATCAGTAACAGTTGAAATCTTGGTACTATCAGGCAGACTTGCCCCACTGCCATTACTAGAGTTATTTACGAATGACTGATTTATCGATAGTTTTTCCTCATCAGTTGAGTCGAATCGATGACTATTCTCAAGAGAAACATTTTCAAAAGATAACGTTTTTTTTTCTTTCTCAATAAAAGAACCTTTTTTAATTAGCGCCATTTTCAGCCTCATTACTACTGAGAATAGCCTCAATAATCACAGGTTTAATCTCTTCAGAAAATTCAAATTGTTCAATAACAAAATTCGTAACTGCTCTTTTTTTATTATAATCCAGGATAGTCAAAATATCATTTGCTTTACCCTCTGGTAAAATTGATAGAATATATCGTTGTATTCTGAATTTTTCATTTTTTAATCTATTGACGAGTTTCATTGGCGGGAGAGAGAGTAATCGCTCCTCTGAAGAACCTATCTGTATCGACTGACTGCTTTCAGTTATATCCGCAGGAGTTTCTTTAATCTGGGAAGAGGATATTGACATTACATCTTTCGGTGCTTCCAGAACATTAGTTGATAGTTCGCTGAGAAGAAAAGCTATTTGATTTGAAGATGGTTTTGGTAATTCAGCAACTCTTGCTGCCAGTAGGTTTGATACCTCTTCCGGCAGTCTTCGCAATAATTGGGCAGCTTTTTGATGTCCGATTATTGATAATAAAATTGTCGCTTTTTCTCGTCCCGATATTTTTGTCATTAAATTATTCCTTCATTAGGATTTCTCATCATTTAGCCATTCTTTTAATACTGCAGCTATTTTGTCCGGATCTTCATCTACTAAGTTTTTGATCTTGTCTATTTCTTCATTTTGCTCCAAGCCCTCGGCTTCCCGATCTAGTTTGTTGTTTCGTTCTGAATTAAACACCGAAGCTTCAAACTCTTTACTATAAAAATTATTCGATTCTTTCTTCCTTTTAATAATTATACTAATAACAACCAGGAGTGCGAGTACAAAAAGAATTGCTCCTAAAATCTTAATATTAAAATATTTGAACTGTTTTTCAATTAATTCCTTTTGCTTTGCTTTTTTAGAGCTTACACTATTATAAGAATTTCGGTTTATTGAGGAATTTGAGAATTTAGTTTCTTTGTTGTTCGAGTGTTTTTTCTCATATAATGGAGTGGTTTTTGCATTATATAATTTTTTGCCTTTATCACTATCTTCCATCTTTTTCTTCGTATTCTTTTTCTCAGAATCAAAAACTTTTGCAACTGATTTGCTATTCAGTTCATCAGAGGTTACTTTAGCAAAAGCAGTAGTTCGAAGTTCAATATTGTCTCGATTTTTTTTATAACCGATAACCGAGGCTACAGATTTAAATGTAATATTTTTTAGAGATTGCGTAAGATTAACACTACGTGAATCAATCAATATCAGAACATTTATTCCTGATACTCTGGGTATTGAGCTGCCTGACTTACTAGATAATTCAACCGATGTAATAAGGGAAGCGCTCCCTACCGGATATAATTTATTTAATACTTTATTAATTTTTTGAGTAAAATCTTGCTCAATATTTACTTTCATCATTAAATAATCAGTTGTAGAATTATTAATTACTTTCGTTTCTACCTGGTTGCCAGTTGCAACCGACTCTTTATTGTAAAGATTATCTTTGCTATTCAATTCATCCGTTTGGGTTAAACTTGCTTGTTCAAAGTTATCGATAGTTCCAGTGTTTTCGTCAGAATCCTCATCGCTTTTTTGTTTTGCGTCTTTTTGGTTAGAGCCATTACCGACATCAAGCACTTTTTCGCTTAGAATATGACCTTCCATATCAATTACTGCGACATTCTCAGGCTTGAGTGACTCAACACTTGCCGCACACAAATGCATAATTCCACGAATCTGCTCAACAGTTATAATTGCGCCTTTTTTTCTTTGAACTAATACGGATGCAGTTACTTCCGGTTTTTTCATGGAGAATATTTTTTCTTCAGGTAATACTATTTGTATTCTTGCATTATCAATAGAACTAATACGAGATATGTTCCTTGATAACTCACCGCTAATAGCTCGAATAAACTTTATACGTTTATCAAAATCCGTAACACCTAATCCTGAATCTTTATCGAAAATCTCAAAGCCAACAACTCCACCTTCAGGCAGCCCTTTTTGGGCCATTTTTATTCGTGCTTCATCAGCTTCATCTTCTCTGATTTCAATAATGCTGTATTTACCATTAATTTTTGTTTTAAAATGAATGCCTTCAAAACTCAATTCCTCTCTTAATTTTGCTGCTTCCTCGTTGCTAAGACGTTCAAATACATCCGCATATTTATATACTTTCCTTGAATTGGCAGATTTTTTAGTAACCGAAAAAAAACCAATCAATAATACTACAGATAAAGCAATAATAATAATAATAAATATGTTTCTTCTGGTTCCTAATAGTCTAGAGGGGCTACTTGGTTCTTCATAATTCTCTTGCTCACCCATTACGATATACTCCTTTATTCGGGTTACTTAAATCACTTACAGGTAATTGTTCTTATAATAGTACGGTAATCGTAATAGTTATATTGGCATCTGTTGAATTTCTTTAAAGGAAGAAACAACATTATTGATTGCAGTTACTGCCATATTTATTTGTATTCCAGTTCTATTTTCAGAAAACATAACTTCTTCAAGAGAAGCCTTTCCTGCCGCATAATTATCGAGTGTCATGTTTGTTTGTATTTCTGAAATACTTGTTTTGCTCAAAGAATCCACCGCATAGTCTAAAAACTTCTGGAAGGGATGTTCTATATAATTGATCTTATCTGCATTAAATAGAAAATTAGTAGTTTCACCATCGCCAAACTTTATTTTCTTAATTACATTAAATTCATCCATTATATATTTTCATCCTTTCATTACTTCCCTAAATTAATTATTGCCTGAGCCATGTTTTTTGCAGCATTGTAAACAGCAATATTAGCATCATATACCTTCGAAGTGTATGCCATGTCGGTCATTTCTCGCGAAATACTGATATTTGGATAATAGACAAACCCCTGTTTATCAGCATCAGGATGTCCTGGATCATACACCTTTAAAAAGGGTTCTTTATCTTCATAAACACCCGCAATTTTGACACTTTCTGTAGTTTCTTTTATTATAACATCTTTCCTTCTGTAGGGTTTGCCATTAGCTGTTTTGGTTGTGTTTATATTTGCAATATTCTCTGCGATTATCTGCATTCGTGCCTGTTGAACGATAATCGCCTTGGAACTGGTATCAAGCGCTTTTTCAATACCCTCTTTTGCATAACTAGAGGAATTAAAAAAAAACAATAAAAAAATAATGATAAAATAACGATGCATAATCATTTACCTAGCGTAACAACTTTTCTTATGTTTTGATATCTCATAGTTAATAATTTAACATAGGTGTTATAACGAACACTATTTTTACTCATTTTTGTCATTTCATCTTCAATAAGCACTTTTCTATCAAGTCGTCCTTGTGCTTCAGCTAATTCTTTATCAAACGTCTTCGGAACATAATTTGGATTGCTTAAATTGGCAATATTTTTGGCAATATCCTGTTGTGTTTTTGCACAGTTCTGAATACCATTCTCTAACTTTTCAACTGATGGGTTAAATATACTCATTCTTTTCACCCTGTGTTAATTGTTTAATCTTTTAGTAAGACGGTTTCTTAATTTTTTTAAGATTTTCACATGCAACCTGCTTACCTTACTTTTTGACACGGACATAATCTCTGCAATTTCTTTTTGTGTTTTTTCTTTTTCATAAAAAAGGTAGACAAAATCTTTTTCCTGATCAGTTAATAAGGTAACTTCTTCCCATAATATTTTTCTTTCGTTTGAAAATTCCATTTCAGTAAACAACTCTTCGGCGATATCCCCCTGTCCAATCAATTGTCCTTTAATTTCTTCATTATCTAGGGACAACATGTAAACTACAGCGGAGTTGGCAATGATGTCGGCAGCTCTTCTTTTTTTTTCGTCTTCTGCACCAACTTCTTTAGGTTCAGGATCGCCTTCCTGCTCTATTTCTAAGGTACTTTGCACAACTTCGGTGATTTTATCCTGAATCTTAGCCTGAACAGACTTGTATGAGATCGGATTTCTATATTTCCATTCTTTTCTTAATCTATCTAATATTTCACCTCGGACCCGATAGGCTGCATAGGTTTGAAATTGAGCGCCTTTTTCATGGTCAAAACTACTATAAGCTTTAAGAAAACCTTCATATCCATAACTTATTAAGTCATTAAAATAAATACCAGGAGGAAGCTTTCCACCAGCTGCAATACTAGCCGAAATTGATTGAATCATTGCTAAATGCTCTTTAACTACACTATCGTTCAGTTTACCTAGTTTCGCAATTGTTTTTGCTTTATTCTCAGTTTCAGCAGCTTCATTTAACGTCATTACTAAATCCCCGTTTTTTTAGTGCATCTAGTAATCCAAATGAATCTGATTCTGTTAATTGCGAAATAACATTTTGCTTAAAATAGTCATCCATAATTCCATTTTTTTGAAAAGTCACTACATCCTCCGGCTCTTCGCTATCGGTATTATCATTAATATGGCTGCTCGTTGTTAATATTTTGCTCAAAAAAATTTGTTCAATAACCATATTTAAAAATTCTTCGTTTGTATTACTTTTATTGACTCGCTTCTGCTTGTCAATCAGATCTAGGTACTCATATCTCTGCATAGGATCAATACTCAAATTATTCATTTAAGGCTTCCTTTAAATAATCTCTATTTCCGCTGTCAAAGCTCCTGCTTTTTTTATTGCCTGCAATATTGAAATAAGATCCTGAGGCGTAGTTCCTATTGCATTCAAGGCTTTCACCAGACTCGCTAGATTAGCTCCTGAGGAGACTTGTACTAGCTTAGATGGTTTCTCATATACTTTAATGTTAGTTTGGTGCAGAAGTTCATCATTATCGATCTTTACGCTTATTTGTCCGTGAGTTACCGCCACCGCAGTTAGCTTAACGTTCTCTCCAATAACTATAGTGCCTGTTCTTTCTGAGATAACTATCTTCGCAATTGCGTCCGGATTAATTGATAGTTTTTCAATTCTAGATATAAAATCTACAATATTTTGTTTGTAATCATCAGTTAATTCGACAACAATAGTACTTGCATCTTTTGCTTTACTTCTTGCCATGCCTGAAGAATTAATTGCATACGACACTCTTGAGGCATTCGTAAAATCAGGGCTATTGAGCACTATTGTCAAATATTTTTTTGATGTAAGATCGACATGAACTTCTTTTTCTATAATTGCTCCGCCATTAATCCTTCCAACCGTAGTTTGATTCCTGGCGTATACTGTTTCTGCGGAAGATTCATCAATTCCGCCGACAACCAAAGCTCCCTGAGCTACTGCATATACATTTCCATCAGCTGCCTTGAGTGGGGACAGAAGCAATGTTCCTCCTTTAAGGCTACGAGCATCACCGAGTGAAGAAACAGCAACATCAATTCTCTGCCCAGGCTTTAGAAAGGACGGCAAATCTGCTGTTATCATTACAGCAGCAACATTTTTGCTTTTGAATGATGAATCCGACAGACTAGTGATATCCATGTTGTTGAGCAAATTACCTAGTGCAATTTTAGTGAACTCCGTCCTGGAAGAATCACCGGTATTTTTCAGACCAACCACAAGACCAAAGCCCATAATCTGATTATCACGAGCTTCAAGAATTTTTCCAATATCTTTTATTCTGACATTTGCAGCATTGCCTACATCAACTAAAAGAACGAGAGATATTATACAAAATACCTTTATTAAATAATTACGTCTCATATACAATCTCTTTCGTAAAAAAAATAATTTAATTACCTTAGAACAACCATCCAAATAATCTTGTCATAATACCAGGATTCTGTTTAGAAGAAACTGTACCGTTACCCTCAACAGATATTTGCACATTTGCTATCTGGTTAGAGAAAACAGTATTTTCATTTGAAATATCTTGTTTTCTAATATTTCCTTTAATATATATCTTTTCCATTTCATCATTCACTTTGACCTGATGAGTACCTTCTACATCAAAAATGTTATCATCAATCTTTCCCGTTACCATCACCGTGATTTTGGCCTTAACTACGCTCTTCCGGGTTGTCTGTCCTTTTCCTCTATAATCATCCCCGCCTGATAATTCAGCTTTATTATCATGTCGTTCGCTTTTTGAATTTGTAGCGGAAACTATGTTCGCTATCCTCTCCCATGATGAGGATATATCAATATTAACATCAGATTTCTTTGATAAATCAGTCTGTGCTTGTTGTAACGCTGTAGTTGATTCGATTATTTCGACTGTAATAATATCGCCTACTTTTAATGGATTATTTCTTACATACGGCGATTTTGATTCTTCTTTCCATAAAGAATCTGCATAAACAATACCGCCTATAATCATTATGAGAAAAAATAATGTTATTAATTTATTATTCAAAATATTTCCTGCTTCTAATAATTATTTTTATTTTTGATTACTCTCTTTACTTATAATAAATATTATCACAAAAAAAATTGCAGAGTCAAGACAAACCCAACTATTTTCTAGGTTATTGACTAGTTTTTAATAATTGCTCTTTTTTATCTCGAATATAACAATCAAAAAAACAACAAAAAACCAGGTATTTATAATAAATTAATAATTATTTAAACCATTAAGAGAAAAATATCGATAATTGTCTGTAATATTTTATTTTGCAATCGGTTGATTCTTTTCGTCTACCAAGACAACGGAAGGCAAAAAAGATTTTGTTTCTTCATCAGAGAGCATGCCATAGGCTATAATAATGATCTTATCCCCTAGCTCAACAAGTCTTGCCGCTGCGCCATTCATACATATTTCGCCGCTATCTTCTTTTCCTTCAATCACATATGTTTCAAATCTTTTCCCATTATTTATATTAACTACCTGAACTTTTTCGTAAGGGAAAATATTTGACAGCAATAACAATTTTTTATCAATAGTAATACTTCCTTCATAGTTAATGTTTTTGTCGGATACCGTTGCCCGATGAATTTTTGACTTACATATAAACCTTAACATTATCCCTCTCCTCTTATCATTCCAACACGTCTACTATTACAGTTTTACTATCAACTAGTATTCCTTTAAGTTTTTTTTTCGATTTCGGATTTTGTACCCATACATAATTATTAATCGAAGAATCCTGAAGTAACTTTCCCGTACATTTTACAGTAACATCACCTGTTTTTGCAACTATCTGCACATCACTATCTTTCTTGCCTAATGTAACATTCCGAATCATCCAGTCAAGGACTATCGTATCCTTTGAAATGTTGGTAACGGATTCTTTATCTATTATAGTAGCCGGGTCAAGAATCACATTGGATGGTACGGAAGATAAATCGTATTTTTTTATGCAAATTTTATCAGAAGAAATAATATCGTATTTTTTTATATTAGCTGAAGCAACAACAATATCTTTAATAATTTTGACAGAGACAATTACATTATTTTTTTTCCCATCAACAAAAGTTGGAACGACTAATTTACCAATAACGTTAGTGAGTCGACTTGGAATTTTTAGTTCTAAAGAAGAAATTTTTAGTTCCACCTGTTCGAGCTTTTTGGGGATATACAAAAAATCAACTATAATCTCAGAATTATAATATAGCGAATTTCTTTTCATAATTTCTTGTTTCAATAAGGTGCAGAAGCTCGTTTTAAATGAATTATTTTCAAATGATTCTGCATACACTAGTGCATTAAATAACAAAAAAAAAAGCAAACCTGAAAAGAAATTACATTTAATCATTTATCACTCTTAATTCTATGTAACCTTAGCTATCTCTATAGCTGATCGAAGCATATTCTCGCCAACCTGAATAGACTTGGATATAATATCGAAAGCTCTTTGGGTTATGATCATTTTCATCATTTCATCGACAATATCAACGTTAGACCCTTCAAGGGAAAACTGAGCGATTGTCCCAAAACCATCTTTTCCCGGAACACCTTCTGCAGCTTCACCAGAAGATAACGAATCACGATAAAGATTTTGACCAATGCTCTCTAATCCGGCTGGATTAGAAAACTTTGAAATAGAAAGCTGTCCTATGAGATTTTCTTGCATAGCATTAGTTATCTTAACATACATGCCGCCATCAGCAGAAACACGAATTCCGGTTACATCCTGAGGAATAACAATACTAGGCTCAAGGATATGACCATTGGGATCCACTATATTCCCGGCATCGTCCCTATGAAAATTTCCGGCTCTGGTATAGGCTAGCGTCCCATCAGGCATGCGTACTGTAAAAAAACCTTCGCCTTGAATCATAAGATCAAGCGGATTGGAAGTTATTTCAGGAGTTCCTTGAGCAAAGTCTTTTGGAGTTGAAACAACTCTGACTCCTGAACCAAATTCAATTCCAGCAGGCCGTTTGGTCTCCGAGTCGATTTCAGATACTGCCTCGTCGAGTACTTGCGGAAATAAATTCTCCATTTCTGCTCTGCTTTTTTTAAAAGCAGTAGTCTTTGAATTTGAGACGTTATTTGTAATAACTACCATATCCTGCTCAAGGGCATTCATTCCTGTTGCACCAACATAAAGCTGTCGAAACATATAACTTCCTCCTTTTATTCTATTATAGCTGAGGTTTAAATAAACTTATCAGTTTATTGTATTTTACCCATTTCTAAACTACTTGACATAGATTTTAACCGGAACTGAATTACTCTCGAATCAGCGTCATATTTTTTTTGTACCTGAGCAATATCTGAGAGTTGCCGGGATAAATTAGTATTAGGACCTTCTATATAACCTATTTTTAGTTTGCTATCCTCCGCAAAATCAATGGTCGAATAATTATCATATTTCACATAAAAAAAACTTCCATTAGCTGGAGCTAACACAGTAAGGTCTTTAAAAGATGAAATCTTTAGTTTATCGACAACAAAATCTTCTTTAACAATTTTCCCTGTCTCAGTGATAGAAGTATTATCTGGCTCATTAATAATAATCGGACCAAGCTCTCCCATTACAAGAAAATTTTGAGAATATGTGCATAACCTATTTTCTGAATCAAGAGTAAACCTTCCATCCCTCGTATACAACAGCGTTCCTTCTTTTGTTGCAACGGTAAAAAATCCTTTGCCTTCAATAGCAACATCAAACTTTCTTGAAGTATGAATGAACTCACCTTGAGAATAGTTGTAATACGAACTCGATTCGACATCCCCTCGCCTCGTCATTTCGTCTTTTGCGCTCACTTCACGGTATCCGGGAGTCTTGGCATTGACCATATTATCCATTAATAATTTATATTTATATTCTGTCCTCTGTAAAGAATTACTAGCAATCTCTATCGTTTTTTCATTTGCATAGACGTAATTTGATAACACTATCATACTGAAAATCAGAACAACGCTTGCCTGCATCATTTTCAGTCTTTTCCCTTCATCTCTGTAAGCCGTCGGGAAATCTGTTCTTTCTTCTGTTTCATTCTATCGAGTTTGTATACAAACGATAAAACTTCTGCAACCAAGACGTACAATTCCGGAGGGATTTCAGTATCAACCTCCAGCGAAGCTAACAAATTTACTAAATTGGCATCTTCATAGAGCGGAATGTTATTATCTTCAGCAATCTTAAGTATTTCATCTGCGAGAGATCCTTTTCCAGATGCTAAAATTATTGGAGCAGGATCTTTGTCAACATCGTACTTAAGTGCTGCAGCTATCTTAAAATCTTTTTTAGGTTCGTTTTTATCTTTTTGATTATCCATTGTTTGTCTCTTTATGCCTCTGTGCTAATTCGTTTTAAGGTATCAATATTTATTGTCGGAATTAAATATTTTTTTAGATCCACCGTTCTCCGAATAGATTGAACTCCTTTAACATTCCAATTGAGTTGGTTCATTCTATCCCGAAGAATGACAGCATTTGCCATAATAAATTCTCTGACTTTATCATTCTCATTGTTAAACACGTACCATATACTCTTATCTTCAATATCAACCATAATAGTAATTTCCCCTAGTTCTTCTGATTCCACCTTAAGGATAATTCTTGTACGATTAGGATTGATTTTAGCATTTTTATTGCCTTCATCTCTTTTAATAAGTATTTCAAGGGTTCCTGGCATCTGCCCCATGGTATTTGGTATTTGCCAATAGGCATATTTATCCGGCAAGGCAGCATCTTGACGAGACGCTGGCTTTGACAGAATAGCTTGCGCCGTAATATTTTGCATAACTTCATCAAGGCTTTTTCCTAAACCAATGAATGCTTTTGCCAGCTGTTTTGAGTCTCTAGACAGGGCTTCGTTAGGATTATTCATTAATTGCTTTGCTACGCCGAACAACAGCGACTTTAGTGCTCGCATCTCTTCAAGAGAGCCGCCACGTAAAAACTTTTCCATAAAGTTTTCAATACCGGATTCACCGTTCAATAACTTTTTGTATTTATCATCCATTGCAGTAAGTATCTGGGTAAGCTGGGTTAATAATTGAGGAGACAGCAAATTTCTCCCGCCTAGAATAGATGACTTAAAACTCTCCATAGCATTATTGAGAGACAATAACTGTTTCGCAAGTTGAGGATTATTGGCAAGAAACGATTCGAGAGGCTTAATAACTCCTTGTTCATTTTGAAGGCCCTTGCTAAGCGCAACTAACGCAGCCTGTTGTGTCGACGACTGTCCCCCGGTATTTTTTAGAATATTAAATAATGAATTGAAGTTCTCGGAACTTAATTCAAGACCATGCAGAAGCATTTTATTTGCTAGTTGGATATTGTCATTTGTTACCGGCAGTCCAAGTTGAACTAATTGCGCCGAAATATCAGTTTTTGATAACGATCGAGCTATTGTTGGTTTACCAAACTGCTGAGCTTGTTGGGCCTGCTGCGCTATTTGCTGAGTAACAGAGGTTTCTTTTGCAGCTTGTGCAGGTACGGTTACTGCTTGACCTGCTTGCTGAGTTTGTTGAGTCTGCTGCACTTGCTGAACTTGTTTGCTGGATGGCCATATTACAGGAGCCCCTGGATGAATACCGCCCCCGCTTCCTGCATTTATTGAATCAGCCATATGTCTTTACCTTTATCTTTACTTTCTTTTTTTATAGTATTATGTTGAAAATTCAACAACCTATATCCTGTAGGTTATACAGATTATAGGTTATAGCATAAAGCAGGAACAGTTATATCTAAATAATCATGCAATAGGAAATAGGGAATAGGAGAAAAGAAACTGGGGGGGATTAATGTTTCATTCTCTCCTATTCATTATTTCCTATGTTAAATAAATACTTTCAAATATCTGGCGCATGGATAATAAATACAAACAATGTTCCTATTCTCTATTTTACTATTTTAATTGTAAGAGTCAAATTATTAATATCGCTCGAAAATTGCTTTTGATGCTATGAGGCCGTCAGAAGAAGCCGTCACAATCTGTCTAATCATTTTCGATCGTATATCTCCTACCGCATAGAGCTGATCACAAGACGTTCGCATAGTTTCGTCGGTCAGAATAAAACCTTTTTCATCTAATGTCATGAGATGACCGATGAATCCTGTTTTAGGATACATGCCAACACAAACTACAACAGCATCGACTTCAATTCGTTCAAGCTTACCGGAGGACCGTTGAGACAATAACAACCCTGAAATCATTTGGTCTCCATAAATTTCTTCAACATAATATCCTAGTTTTGTCGTATATCGAGTATTATATCGTATATTCTCTTTAAAGGAGGTAATCCCTTTTAAGTCTTCCTGTCGGTATACAATGATAATCTTTTCAGCTATATCTTCAAGGGAAAAAGCTTGTGCAAGTGCATAATTACCGCCGCCCACGATCGCAATAGTTTTATTTCTGAAATATTCTCTGTCAGCCATAGCAAAATATGAAACACCTAACCCAAAATACTTATCTTCACCGGGTATTCCAAGTTTTTTAGGGCTTAATCCTGTTGCTAAAATAGCGTAAGGTGACGAATAGATAGTATTTTTTTCAGTACAAACAAATACATGCTTATCAATAAGCTTAATATCAACGACTTCATCCCATACAATAGTGATTCCTGATTCCTTGATTTGTTTTTCCATCAGTCTTACAAGTTCTTCACCGGAAATGCCGATTCGGACACCAAGGTAATTATGAACAGTCCCGATTGCACTGATTCTTCCGCCGACAAAATCCTTTTCTATGAGAAGGACACTCATGCCATTTTGTGCCGCACCTATAGCAGCGGTCAAACCTCCAGGTCCTGCACCAATAACTATCAGATCAAAAGAGCGTGATATATCCAGCTTTGATTCCGTCTTTGTCTCTGACTCAATGTTATAGTGGTTTCTGTACATAACTAGCCTTTTCTTATTATCATTGAAAACATCCTGTTCGACTCTTTTCGTTTTCGAAATGAATAGAATAAATCATCTCTGCATCCGGTGCATAAATCTAATGAAAATATGTTTTCTTCAGCAATACCCATACTTTTGATGAGTTTAATATTAAAGCTTTGCAGATCTAACATAAAATGGTCGTTTCTTGATGGAGAAATAATTTCCTGATAGAAAGGAAACTCTTTGATTTTCTCTATAATTGGCTGATCTACTTCGTAACAGCATTGATGAATACACGGACCGATATATATATAAATATCAGCTATCGATGATCCGTAAATTTCCTGCATTTTATTTATACAGGTAGGAACGATTCTTTCGATAGTGCCTTTTAATCCTGCATGTGCTGCACAAATAGCCTTTGTCTTCCGGTCATACATCAGCACAGGGACACAGTCGGCTGTCCTGATAAATAAAGCATGGTTTTTTTCGATGGTGATGATTGCATCGGAAGCCTTAAAAAATAGCGGAGATTTATCTGTAGATATGCTGATATTGGAGCCATGAACTTGCTCGGCTTGCACACTAATAGCATTATTTAAAGCAAAATCCTGTATCATGGATTCCGGCAAATGGAATCCCTTCCCAGAAAAGACAATCAAAATATCTTTTTCAGGAGAAAAAGTAAAATATCTATTGCCAGGGGTTGCCATAATATTAATAATTTATTTCACCATTTTTTCCGGAGATAATTTTATTTTAGTTCTACCAATAGTTTTTATCTGATTATCCTTAATGGATATAAGAACTTCATTACCTTTAATAAAATCACTTCCCTGCTTTACCTCTGTATTACCTTGTAAAAGAACTCGCTCATCTTTTGAATAGAATATTGCTTTGTCACTTTGACCAACAATGTCTTTGTATAAGTAATGAACATCTCCTTCAGCATATACAATTTCATGTACGCTATCAACAATCATTTTGTTACAGTTCATAACGATATCCTTATACGTTAGTTTAACAGACTCCCATATTGTTATTTCTTTCTTATCTTGTGTATATTCGGCTTTTTGCCCTATTACTTTGATATCTTTTTGTAATATCTCTATATTACCATCAGCATGAACTTTCTTATCATTTCCGCTAAATATAAAGGTGTTAGCTTCAATAAAAACATTTTCCTTCGAATATGCTGCCGAAATCAAATTAATACACAGAAATACTATAAGAAATAGAATTTTAAGATTTCTCGATTTACTTATATCGCTAAAATAAAGCGCCATACTTTCATACTCCTTTATACAAATAATGAATTACAATGTTAGAACCTCAACAAGTTTCAGTAAGAAAATTGTAACTTAGGTCTGTTTTTTAAGATAAATTTATTCTCATTTATAAAAACTTCAAAGCTATCGGCATCAACGGTCACATTGTTTCTCAAAAGTTTAACATTGCCCCTGCCTTTAATCAAATATTTATCGTAGAACCAAGTCATCTCGTCTACTTTTAGAGAAATATCACCTGATAGTTGTCGTAAAAAACTATTATAAAAAGTTACTTTATTGTTTTTTAAGTCAATCTTGGCTTTCGGTGCATTAAGTAATATGTATGGATTATTCTGGGTGATGATATTAGCTGTCACGTTAATCATGAAGGCAACTTGATTTTTTTTGTAAAATTCGCCCTTTAAGGCTTGAATTTGCCATGTTTTCATTCCACTATTGTTTTCAACTATTATAGGATTCTCGAAAACAAAATCAGGTTTTTCTTCAGTAGTAACACCCAAGTTAAGGACCTGGGGCCTTGTTAGGACCCAAAGTATTAAAAATATAAACACTACAATTATTGTAACGACCATTAATTTTCTAAATATCGTTCTGTTCATTACCACTCTTCTCATTGTTCTGATTACTTTGTTGTTCTTCCGCCTTAAGCCTGCCAACAGTCAGCGTTTCGCCTACGAATCCTAGCCAATTCCCTCGCTTCATATAAGCGTATCCAAGAGCCATGTGTAGCGCGGTACCATCCGGTTCGATTTTTAGACCTTTCTTAAGATAGCCGATAGCTTCGTCGAATTTCTCCTGTTCTCCTCGTATCGCGCCCATATAGCCATATGCCCAAGCACTTACAAAATTCTTATCCCCTAATAAATGAGTGATATCCTTAAACTGCCCAAAAGCCTCTTCCTGAAATACTCGAGCTTCTTCTTTAGAAATATTTTTTTTTCTTCGATCTAACGTAAGTGCATAAACAGAAAATGCATAATAAAAACGGGTTTTCCAATTCTGCGGGTCTGCCTCTATTTTTTCTTTATACACAGGCGTCATTTTTTTTGCATAGTTTGGATCGGCAGCATCTACTTTCTTTAACGCGTCTAACCCTTCTTCAACTTTTCCGATGTACGCACAAGTCATCGCGTAACTGTACCAAAGCTCTGCATTGTTTTGATTCTGCAGGGCATATTTTTTGTTATTATTATACTCGGTTAATAAATCGGGAGGAATCTTCGCAATCGCATGTCCACTGCTAATAATTAATGTTAACAGAAGAAAAACAGTAAATATATTTAAACGTAATGATAGTTTTCTCATGAATATTTAATCACCAACCTTATCGTTTTATAATAAGCTTCTTTCATTTGCAGAATTCTTTCTGGCTCTTGATCATATATTTTTTTTATTGTCGTAATTATAATCCGTGACAACAAATCGGTAATAACTAATATTTTATAGATTGGCAATAGAACCTTACCATAATGCTTCTTGAAAAAGTATAATCCGCCGGTATATCCTTCAATAATTGAAAATTCCGATAAATATCGATTCATACTTCCGCCATAATGGATAATTTTCACGTCAGGGTAAAAAACGATACGATAGTTTCCCTGTTTTATTTTTTTACATATATCAATGTCTTCATTAAAAAACTTGTAATTTTCATCAAATCCGCCAATTTCAGTAAATAATTGCTTCGGGATAACCATTGCCGCTCCAATTACAAAATCAACATAGAGCATACTCTTACTCTTCCAAAACTTTTTCCCAAACAATCCTCCTTGTACCTGTGGAGTTCCATCTTTATTAATTAGTCCAAGCCCGATCATCCCAATATTTTGGTTAGAAAATACACGTATCATCCTATCAAAACTTCCGTCAATAATTTTTGTGTCGTTATTGAGGAATAGCAAATAATCTCCGGCAGCTCTGGCGGCACCTTGATTGTTTGCAGCACTGAATCCTCTATTTTCGTTATTAGAGATTAATACGATATCCTGGTGATCTTCTTGTAAAACTTCTGGAGAGCCATCTGTTGAGGCATTATCGACAACTATTATTTCATATATTATATCATTAACTTTAGACTTTATCGACGAAAGACATTCAAGCAATAACTCTTTATTATTAAAATTAACAATAATAATTGATAAAGTACAATTAATCTTTTGTTTATTAAACATAATCATAGTTAAATAATTATTCGTCTTTCTTGCTTTTTATCCTAGTATTTTCAACTTTCAGTTTGATAATACCATGAAAAGATATGTAGGATAACAGGTGATTTATATATTATTTTTAACGTAGCATGGTAATGGATTAGATACATAGTGAGTGTTATAAGACGAAAAAAAACAATTAAGCAAATCTATTTATAAAAAATATTATAATTGCAATTATTATTGATGCGTATATACAATAAAACAGGAAATCAATGAATACATAAGTTAAAGCCTTTACTATTCCATAATTTTTTTTAAGAAAATAATGCCGGCTTTTCAGCCAGACAATTCCCGAAAAGGGATTTCTCCATAAACGAAAACTTTTTCCTTGATGGTGCGTAAGTTTAGCCTCTGGGTAAAAAAGGATTATTTCGCCAGCTTTTTTTAGCTGATAGCACCAGTCTACCTCATCAAACCAGACAAAATTATGATCATCCATCCTACCGATTTTATCAACAACTGATTTTCTTACGAATAACGCAGCGCCCATTGGTTGCTCAACTTCAGCAGTTTTTAGATAATCAAAATCCCCCATCATATATCCATTTAAATAGGTTCTGGGAAATAGTGTACTTAAAAAAAGCTTATTAAAAAGTTGAAACCTCAGCCGTGGAAATCTTCTGCAGGATGGCTGCAACGAACCATCGGTATTAAACAGCTGAGGGCCTATCATTCCTACATCAGAACGTAATTCCATGAAGCTGTGCATTTTGATAAGAGTATCAGGTTCAAGTTCGGTATCAGGATTCAAAATAAAATTATAAATACCCTTTGCAATAGCGATTCCCTGATTGTTAGCGGCAGCAAATCCTTTATTCATTGTATTCGCGATGAGAATAACACCAGGAAATTCCTGTTTAACCATATCAGATGACCCATCACTTGATGCATTATCGATGACTATAGTCTCTATTACTAATGTATGTTTCGCATTTTCTATAGATACAAGACAATCCTTTAAGAGGTTCTTTACATTCCAGTTAACAATTATAATAGAAATATCTATTGTCATCTAATCCTCCCACATGTATCATCACCTTAGCTATAGTTCTTCGTAAATCATAGCAATTTTTTCCGCATGAGCTTCAATACTAAAAAACTCATGTGCACGTGTAAAGCCGGACTTTCCCATGTGGTCACAAATGTCAGAATTGCCTAACAAATAACTAATTGCCTTGGCTAAACTGATTCCATCTGCCGGATTAATGAGGATTCCAGTTTTTTGATTATCGATAATTTCCGGTATTCCTCCGACATTTGAACCGATTACCGGTTTTCCTGCCGCCATACCTTCAACAACTACGCGTCCGAAAGGCTCTGCAAGTGAAGGTACACACACGATATCTGTTATCTGTAATAATTTCGGAATATCTGCTCGTGCCGGAAGAAATCTAACATTACTTAAATTATTTATAAAACACTCTTTTTCCAGTCTTTTTTTATACCTGGCCTGACCTGGAAGAGAATTTCCTACGATAAGGTAGGTAACATTATTAATCTCTTTCAACAGCTTAATAGCTTCAATAAAGTACAATTGCCCTTTCCTTTTTTCTACAGTTCCTATTACGGTGACGATTTTTTCGTCCTTTCCAATAGACAACTCTTGACGAAGTTGACTTTTATCATCTTCAGAAAGAGTTTTAAATAGCGAAAAATCAACACCATTGTGAATAATTTTTAATTTATCAGCAATTATCTCTTCTTTAAAATAAACTTTCATGCTTTGAGACAGAATTATTATTCTGTCAGAAATTCGTTCGATAATTTTTATCATCACCTTGTTCTGTGAAATATCCTCCCTGATGTGCCATACAAGCTTTTTATTCATCACCCAGGCAAGAATAGCACCGGGAGCTGCGATAATTGTATTGGCATGAACTACTTGAATATTATATTTTTGGATGATCTTTCTAAGGTAATAAAGGGAGAATATAGTGCCGGTAATCTCGTATGCAATGCCCAATTGTTTGAGCAAATCCTCTAATTGACCTTTAGCCGGGATAGAAAACACGGGATTATATCCTCTGTTCCGAAGACACTTCGCTAGCAATGCTAAACTGATAGGCGCTCCTGATAAATTAGAAAAATGTGAAATTAGTAGGATATTTTTGTTCTTCATAATTGTAGTGATATTTTAGCATAACTTATAAAGTTTTCATATTCTAGATAACCATTAGGGTAAAATTCTCAATATATTTATAGTAATGCCATAAGGTACCCTTATTTTCTCCGTAGATTAGGCTGGACATAAAGCATTGTATTAAATATAATGCCTCCGTAAATTACTATATATCGGCTGATTACTGTTTTTCATCGTTAGGTTGTTTAGATGGTAGAAACCAAGTATATATCAGTAATCATTCCAGTGTTTAATGAGCAAGAGAATCTTATTGCAATTAACACTGAGCTTCTTGAGGTACTTAACAAGCTACCCTATTCTTATGAAATTATTTATGTTAATGATGGAAGTACAGATAATAGTATCTCGCTACTCTCAAACATTTCAAAGAATCATAACCGCATAAGAGTAATTAGTTTTAATAGAAATTATGGACAAACAGCTGCTTTATCGGCAGGTTTTGAGGAAGCTGAAGGACAATATATTGTTACTCTTGATGCAGATAGACAGAACTCTCCTAAAGATATTCCCGCACTATTTAAGTATATTCCAAAATACGATATTGTTTGCGGAATACGAAAGCACAGAAAAGATTCTCTAGTAAAAATAATATCCTCAAAAATTGCAAATTCGATCAGGAATATCATCACCAATGAAAATATTACAGATACAGGATGTTCTTTAAAAATAATTAAACAAGAATATGCGAAATCATTTCCATTATTTGAAGGAATGCATAGATTTTTTCCTACATTGGTAAAATTAAAAGGAGGAAAATCTATAGAAGTTGAAGTTAGCCACAATCCGAGAAGGTTCGGCAAATCAAAATATACTACTTTGAACCGAATGTTTATTGCCTTTATTGATTGCCTTGCAGTGAAATGGATGCAAAAAAGAACTATCCGATATAAAGTGATCAATAATGAGTAAGATATTCCTAGTTATTGGCTTATTAGGTCAAACCCTCTTCTGTTGCCGGTTTTTAATCCAATGGATATATTCCGAATTCAAAAAACAGAGCGTCATCCCGCCAATTTTCTGGTATTTAAGCATTAGTGGAAGTCTATTGCTATTAGCGTACTCAATTTTTAAAAAAGATATCGTATTCTTTCTGGGCTATTTTTTCAATACATTTATTTATATGAGAAATATATCACTTATAAAAGCGAAAAGAAGAAATGAAACCGAATAAGATTATTCTTTTTAAAAATATATTTAAAGGGGGACTGTTCTCCTTAGTAGTAATATCTTTTCTTCTCTACAATCTTAATATCATAAGTATTGGAGATGGATCTGAATTCAGAGCTGAAATTGCCCGAGAGATGTTCCAGAAGAATCAATATCTAATTCCTGTTCTTGGAAACGAGATAATACTTACAAAACCGCCAATCTACTATGATTATGTGATGCTATTTTATAAAATTATGGGAAATACAAATTTAGTTACAGGGAGGCTCTCTTCGGTTATAGCCTCGTTACTAATTCTCATTATCACTTTTCTTTACGCCTCATATATATTAAAAATAAAAAATAGATTTCTTGTTTTAGCACTAATATTTTTTACTCCTGTATATTTGCATTTTAGCAGACGAGTGGAACTCGAGATATTTTTAACATTATTAATTCTGTTGTCTTTTGTCTCTTTGCATATAGGCATTATAAAAAACAATCCGTACCTAAAAGCAACAGCTTATTTTTTTTTAGCTCTCGTGTTTTTCACAAAAGGACCATTAATTCTTCTATTTCTAGCTTCCTGGATTATTCTATATCTTATGATTCATGGAAAAAACAAATTCGTTGTAGCAGCAAAAAGAGCCATCAGTTTTCCTGGTTCAATGATTTTTATATTTATTATTTTGTTTTTTTTGTTCTATTATAAAAATTATAGCAATATGTATCTGACTGTCGGGCTAAAGGAAGTTGATCACCGGTTTCCCTTGCTGGACTATTTGCACAATCCATTTACTTTTATTCTTAATTTTTTTGTTAAGAACCCGCTTAACTTTCTATATTATATGTTTCCTTTGTCATTTTTTGTGCCTTTCTTTTCTTTTGTTAAAGAAGAAAGCTATAAAATCATTGCAATTTTATTGTTCGGAATTGTTCTCAGCATTTTTACCTTCAATGAAGTTCTCAGCTATTATTACCTACCTGCAATTCCTTACCTTGGATTATTAAGCGCAAAACTCCTCGAAAAATATCATAAACCTGTAAACATTACAATAATTGGATTAAGCTCTATTATTCTTATTGCAATAATAAGCAGTTTCGTTATTTTAAAAGCAGTCTATAGAACAGATATTCTTATTATCTATGCAATGGGAACAATAATTCTTTTCATTAAAATGCTATTTTCTCGTAACAAGCCGATCATTTTTTCTGCACTTCTTGGATTATTGTTTTTCTGTGTAATTCACTTTTATGAACCCCTCGATATCTCAAATGATTCGGTAAAATATATAAAATCAGTTAATAAGGAAATTGAAGATAATAAGAGTAATTACCCCATATATAATATAGGAGGAAATAAGACTTCCTTTTCTTTTGAGCTCAAAAAGGCAATTCATAAAACATCTCTTGAAAAATTAGAAGAAGTTATAAAAACAAATAAAACAATATATGTGATCATTGATAAAGATAGCGAATATAATTATATTGCGGCATCAAAAAATATTAAAATTAAGTCAATCTCAAAGTTCCATAGTAACCTGGCAGAAAAAGTTTACCCAAAAATACTTTTACTCAAAATTAAGATTCCAGTTCTTTATTTTGCCCTTATCGAATATATTTAATATATTCCCAGAAATAGGACTAACTGATCTTTAAAAACAAAGACAATATCCAGGCTCTCCGACTTTTAGTTTACAATAATTTCTCTACCGTTTAATTCAAACCCATTTAATGCCGAAATTGCTTTCTCAACATCTTCTTCAGGAATTTCAACAAACGCAAACCCTTTAGATCTGCCAGTTTCTCTATCTGTAATAATTTTTGCATCTTTAACTTTTGTATGTTGGCCAAATAATATCATCAAATCATCTTCGGTTGTCTGCCATGACAAGTTTCCGACATATAAACTACCACTCATTTTAATGCCCCCTGTATTTTGTAGAGTTACATTTATATCGTATAAAATAATGGTAAATTTCACAAATTATATTTTATAATTTGGCATTTATCAACAAAAAAACGCAGGCACCCCTGCGTTTCTTGATAAAATCAAATTAAAGACTATTAAATTGATACTGGAAGTAATCCCCAAATATCCTTATTATATTCCAGTATTGTTCGATCACTGGAAAACTTTCCTACTCTTGCAATGTTAAGAAGTGCTTTCTTGCCCCATGCTATTCTATTTTTGTACAATTCTGCGACTTCATCCTGTGCTGCTTTATATGCTGATAAATCTTCCAATACATAATAGAAATCTCCACCATGCATCAAATTATTAGCCAGTCGCTGCAACACGGTTCTCTCAGATGCATCACGAGCTAGTATTCCTTGAAACAGTTGATCAATTATCTTCTTTACTTCCGGTTTTTCTTTAAAAATATTCCAGGGATTATAAGTACCAGCTTCTTGTAACTTTTTCACTTCTTCAGACCTCATACCGAAAATAAACAAATTTTCTTCACCAATTTCTTCAGCCATTTCTACATTAGCACCATCCATTGTTCCAATAGTCAGGGAACCGTTCAATGCGAACTTCATGTTTCCGGTTCCAGAAGCTTCAAACCCTGCTGTCGAGATTTGCTCACTGAGATCAGCTGCAGGAATAAGTTTTTCTGCAAGAGATACATTATAGTTCTCTAAAAAAACCACTTTTATTAATCCTCTAAGTTCTGGAGCATTGTTGGTTCTGCGGGCTAAAATATTTATAAACTTTATAATATCTTTTGCCATTTGATACCCAGGAGCAGCTTTAGCTGCAAAAATAAAGGTACGAGGTACAAACACTTTGTCCGGGTTTTCTTTTATTTCATTATGTAACATCATAATATGTAACGCATTCATGAGTTGGCGTTTGTATTCGTGAAGTCTCTTGGCGTGCACATCGAATATTGAATCAGGATTAATTTCTATCCTTTCAACAATTTCACCATTAGCATCTTTCACAGGATTATATTCAAAAATATAGCTTGTTAGAGCTTCTTTGTTCTTAGCTTTGACATCCATTAGTTGATTAATAAATACTTCGTCATCAATATAACTCTCTAGTTTTTTAAGTTCAGAAAGATCTGAAATCCATCCAAAACCAATTTTTGAGGTTATTAATTCAGATAACAAAGGATTTGACTTCAAAAGCCACCGGCGAGGAGTCACTCCATTCGTCTTATTATTGAATTTTTCAGGATACATAATATAGAAGTTACGTAACGCCCTATCTTTTAGTATTTGCGTATGTAAGGCAGCAACACCATTAACAGAATGACTTCCAACAATAGCTAAGTGAGCCATTCTTACACTTCCATTTTCAATAATTGACATTTTTCTTACGATATCTTCTCGAACTTCATAGGTTTCGTCTTTATATTTATCTCTTACTTCGTCACAAAATTTTTCATTGATTTCTTCTAAAATATCAAAATGAAGAGGAAGCAGTTCTTTAATCATGTGGACAGGCCATTCTTCTAGTGCTTCTGGCAAAACCGTATGATTAGTATAAGCAATTGTATTTGTAGTTATTTCCCAGGCTTCATCCCATTCAAACTTCTTTTCGATAACTAATATCCTCATTAATTCAGGTATAACCAGCGCCGGATGCGTATCATTGATTTGAATAGCAATTTTTTGAGGAAAATCCCCATAATATTTATGAGTTTTTTCAAATTTCCTGATGATATCTTGTAAGCTTGCCGATACCAATGCGTATTCTTGTTTAAGTCGTAAACGCTTGCCTTCATAATGATTATCATTAGGATAAAGTACCGCGGTGATACTAAGGTCGTTTGGATTGATGAACTCAAAAGCATCCGGATAATTCCCTTGATTAAATGATTCAATATCAAATCTTGTATAATCCGGAAAAACATGCCAGAGTCGCAGAGTATTTACATTCCCGCTAAATCCTACAACCGGAACATCGAACGGAAGCGCACAGACTGACTCACAGCCTTCCATCTCAATAATTTCTTCGTCATTCTGATTGGTTTTTTTTATGAGTCGACCACCAAACTGTACTTTTACTGCATCCCTCTCATTTATGATAGCCCAAGGATTCCCATACTTTAACCATTCATCAGGATTCTCAACCTGATAACCATTTAGGATTGTTTGCTTAAAAATTCCATATTGATAATAGAGACCATACCCATGACCAGGAAGCTTCAATGAGGCTAGTGAATCTAAGAAACAAGCTGCTAATCTTCCTAAACCTCCATTGCCAAGCCCCGCTTCCATTTCAACATCTTCTATTTCGTTGAGATTGTATCCAAGCGATTCGATAACTTCTTTAACTTCTTTTTGTGCACCTAGATTAATTAGATTATTGCTAAGTGCTCTTCCCATTAAATACTCTTGAGAAAAATAGAATAATTGCTTAACATCTTTTTCGATATATGCATCATTAGTTTCTATCCATTTTTCCATAATTCGCTCACGAAGAGCCAATGATAAAGCCGTGTATATTTCTTGTTTAGACGCATTATTCAACGAGGTTCCACTTAGTCCAAGACCCATGGTGTATTTTAGATGATATTCTATTTTTTCTCTTAAAACGTTTACAGCTTGCTCCACCTTTATTGTTGCGTTTACTGGATCTGATGGTACTCCTAGACCAATCATAATAGCCTCCTCATGAAAATTAAATATTTTTTTCGAAATATATTTTATTAATTGCCGAACATAAAATCTCTGTATAATAATTACCCTCTATCTTTACATTTAACATATAAGCATGGGAAATTCAGATTTAGTTTAATTTTTTAATTAAGGAACCGGTGGAAAGGTAATCCGCTACGATAGCTTTCAACTCATCTACATTTAATGGTTTTTGAAGAATTTCATTTAACCCATTAGCAAACCCTTGGTTTCTGGATTCTTCGTCACTATAGGCTGTATAGCCAATTATTGGTGTCATTCTGCATTGCTTGATTTCCCTGATTTTTTTTGCTGCTTCCCAGCCGCCAATGTTTGGCATAGAAAAATCAATAATTATTAGATCCGGGCTAATTTGTTCTGCTTTCTTTATCGCTTCTTCGCCGTCTACGGCAATAAAAACCTCATATCCTTCTTTTTTAAATACAAATGCTAAACTTTGGCGAAGAGTCGTCTCATCATCCGCAATTAGTATCTTATATTGAGTTTGAGGTTTCATTTTTCCCCCTATTTAATGGTAGCGGCGAGTGGAATCGAACCACTGACACCACGGGTATGAGCCGTGTGCTCTAACCATCTGAGCTACGCCGCCACTTGATATAATGACTATATCACGGAATCCTCAGCAACGTCAACCAAATCAACTCTTTTTAGCTAAAGAACGAAGCATTTTTATTTCATTAAGCGAAAGTTCTTTCACCTTGCCGGGAGTCATGTTTTCCAGCATTAATGTTCCAAAAGTTAAGCGCTTTAATGCGGTAATATTTAATCCTAGGGATTCACTCATTCTTCTTACTTGTCGATTACGTCCTTCATAAATGGTAAGCAAAAAAATAGTTTTATCTGATTGTATTAATTCTACTTCAACTTGAGCCGGCAAGGTCATTCCGTCCTCAAGCATTATGCCTGAACCTAATTTTTCAACAGCTTTTTTTGTGATTTTGGAATCAATCGTTACCCGGTATGTTTTAGATATTTTTTTTGAAGGATGCATCAAATTATTAGCTAGTTCACCATCATTTGTAAAAAACAATAAACCGCTCGTATTCCGATCTAGCCTACCGACAGGATAGACTCTTACTGGAAGATTATTTGGAAGCAGTTCATAGACGGTTTTTCTCTGTTTTGGATCTGAAGCAGTAGTTATATAGTCTTTCGGTTTGTACATTTTGAAATACATTTTTTTTTGTTGCTGCGGAATTGGCGCTTTTTTATAAAGGACCTTGTCTTTCTCTGTGTCGATTTTTATTCCTAACTCTCTTATGACGGTTCCATTAAGTGTTATTAGTCCTTCTTCGATGAACTTTTCACATGCTCTCCGTGACCCGATTCCAGCGTTTGCTAAGTATTTTTGTAACCGTTCTACTACCATAAATTCTCTTCCGATAATCTTTAATAAATTTTTGTACAATAAAGCTTATTAACTTAAACTACGGCATTGATTAATACATCAAATTTCCTATGACATATATTATCAGTTTATAAACATAATCAAAAGCGTCTCTAAAAAAGTAAAGAACTATGAAAATCAGAAGAATTCCATATGGTTCCAATTTGTCAAAGAGCACTTGAAGTCTTGAAGGCATAAAAAAACGAAGGATTCTTGAACCATCAAGCGGCGGTATTGGAATGAGATTAAAAAAGGCTAGTAGAAAGTTATAAAAGACTCCCCACCCTAATACAGTTATAGCGACCGCGATAATTGAACTTGCAATTGTGGGCACCTGATAATTAATTGTCATTAAAAGAACTCGCCCGATTAATATTAAAAACAGCCCTTGAATGATATTCGATAATGGCCCTGCGGCTGCGACCAGTACCATACTGGTTTTGGGATTGCGCATATTCATTGTATTAACCGGTACCGGCTTCGCCCATCCGAAAACTACCGGAGAGTTACTCAATCGGAGGAGAAGCGGTAAAATAATTGTCCCGACAGGATCTATATGTTTTAGGGGATTAAGCGTTAATCTTCCACTTCTCTTTGCTGTCGTATCACCAAAAAAAAATGCGACATATCCATGAGCAACTTCATGTATAATTATAGAAAAAATGAGCGTAATGAAAATGAGGATATTTATTATTATAGAAACGAGCAAATAAACTTCTCCTCCTAATGCTATCGATGATACCGATTAAACAACTAACACATTTTATTACATATCATGAAAAGATTAAAGAACTATTATGAAAAAGGGTATTAACTATCCTCGAGGATGGGATTTGAAATATACCTCTTTCAAGTATTTCTTACTAACACCGGTATATATCTGAGTGGTCGAGATGTTTTTGTGGCCAAGCATCTCCTGAACGCTTCGCAGGTCAGCGTTATTTTCGAGTAAATGTGTGGCGAAACTATGTCGCATCGTGTGTGGCGAAATATGTTTATCGGACTTTAGATAGGCACTATATTTCTTTATGATAGCCCAGATACTGACGCGGGATATCTTATTTCCTGACCTGTTTAAAAACAAGTGGTCTTCTTTCTCATTCTTACTGAGAACTGGCCTCGATTGAGCTAAATAGACCTGCAGCATAGCATGTGCGTGTTTACCAATTGGAACGAATCGTTCTTTGTTTCCTTTCCCAAGACATTTGATAAACCCTGATTCCACCTGAACATCTGAAAGCTTAAGACAAACGATTTCGGTTACCCGCATTCCGCTCCCATACAGCATCTCAATTATCGCCTTGTCACGAATCTCCATAGGGTTGTTGATGTCCATGGAATCAAGCAATTGCTTCATGTCTCGTTGACTTAATGCTTTAGGCAATACTTTGGGCAACTTGGGAAACTCTATTAGGTCGGATGGATTATCAGAGATAATATTCTCAACAATTAAAAATTTAAAAAAAGTTTTTATTGAAGCTAGCTTCCGGCTGATCGTTCTTACGGATTTTCCATTCTTTTTCATAAAAATCACATAATTATTGATAATTGTAATCGTAAGCAGCGTAATTGGTTGACCTTTAAAGAACCTATTGAGTTGAACAAGATCTTCCTTATAGGCGGATAAAGTATTATCGGAAAAACCTTTTTCGTATTTGAGGAAAATCAGAAAATTTTCTAATAAAAATGGTATTGTTTTGTTATCGGTCATTATAACCTGTAGCCAGTTCCAAAAGTACACTGACAAGATTATTCAAATTCTTGATAGATATTTTCTCTTCTTTGGTGTGAACATTTTCCATACCGGTACCGAGCACAATTGAGGGGATACCGATTGAATTAAAAACGTTAGCATCGCTTCCGCCACCGGAATACACAATCGAGTGATGTATACCGGCTCGTTCAATCGCTGCTATCAAATATTTCATTGGGTCATCCGCAGCTGTAAAGCTGTAGCCATTATATTCTCTTTTGTGGAAAAACGAGTATTTAACACCTAGCAATTTACAATTTTTGTCGATAGCGGTTTTAATTTTACTAAGCTCAGCTTCCATTTTATATTCGATAAGACTTCGAACTTCACCTTTGAACGATGTAAGTTCCGGGACAATATTGGTAGCTGATCCACCGGAAATCATTCCAATATTAACTGTGGTCTCATGGTCTATACGTCCGACCTCCATCGATGCAATTGCCCGGCTTGCAGCGAATATAGCACTCTTGCCTTTCTCTGGCTCTATCCCTGCATGTGCAGCTTGACCATATATTTCAACCTTAAAACTTTCTTGAAAAGGAGCTTGATTAACAATTGTGCCGATATCACCACCGCTATCAAGGACATAGCAATAATCAGCTTTATGATGATTAAGATTAAGGTATTTTGCCCCGACAAGCCCGATTTCTTCTGCACAAGTAAAAACGATAAGCAGTGGCAAATGCGGAATATTTCGTTCTTTTAATATACGAACTGCCTCTATTATACCGGCAATTCCTGCTTTATCATCAGCACCGAGGATTGTAGTTCTATCACTTCGAATATACGAATCCTCAACAACAGGCACGATATTATCACCAGGAATTACGGTATCCATATGCGCACTCAGCATAATGACAGGACTATCGGTTTTTCCAGGTATATAGATGATTATGTTATCAGAATTACAATCAGTACAAGGAGCACTTCCATCATATTCCGGATTAAATCCAAGATCTGTAAATAAATGAAATAAATACTGGGAAATACTTTTTTCATTTTTTGATGGGCTTGATATTCGAATAAGCTTCAGAAACTCGTTTAAGTGCCGCTCAGTGTTCAGCATAAAAAACCTTTACAATCAATTTTCTATCCAAACCCATTGTAACATATTAGAGTTCTTACAGCAAAATAAATATACGCTAACGCATTTATATTTCTCTATAAAAACTACCGGCATGTTTATCAGGATTGCGGGTACTTTTTATAAGAGACAATTCACTTATCAGATTAACTTGATAGTTTACAGGGAAATTTGGCTGCATTAATGTTAGGACCTTTTTAAGATATTTAAGGTTATTCTTCGGTTCAATCCGGTCGATATCTTCAAAGAAAAAACCACAGCTGGTAAACATTAACTGACAATAATAAACAGCTTCAAGATACCGTATTAAGCTGTTTTTAGAATCATCCTCAAGACGGTTACGAGGATTGGCTTTGTCACAAAACAGATTAAAAGTGGCTAGCCCTTTTTTATAGTTTATATATTCCAGAATAAGCTTATCCGGAAACTCAAAGTAGTACGAGGCAAAGGTGAGATACGATGAATATACATCTTTTTTTACAGTGTCAAAAATATTCCATAATGCTTCCGTCCAACTATTATCCTTTATATAACATTCCCGTTGGTAAATGCAGGATTTGCTGGTCAGGTTACAGCTTCCGCGCCATCGTTTGAGATGATTAAAGCACGTCCAACTCGTATTATTTTTTAGACGAGTCTCCGGAAGCTTATTTATCTTGTCCAGATAATGGGACGGCAGCACTGTCGGGTGAGCTTGTAATACTCTCGCAAGGACATTTTCCCTGCCCTTCATATGATGACCGAAAAATTCTCCATCGGAAACAAGAGTGACAGCTTTATTTTGCTTCTCTGTATTATAGGCATAATCGACATGCGACAGCAATCCGTATTCTATAAAACTTGAAGCAGAGAATCGTTTCTTATAATTGATAAGTAATCGCGTTAAAGGATCGTTATAGAGGAAAACAATGAGGTCCTTGTTATCGACCTTAATGACGTGTGGTATCTCTTTTTCGATCCGGTCATTAACTTGCCATGGTGCGAGGAAAATATACTTTATCCCGTGCCGGACTAATAACCGCAATGTCGCATCATCGACAGCAGTTTCGGGCAGCCAGAAACCGAGAGGTTGACGCCGGAACCGGTATTTGAAGTCACAAATACCCCAGTATATCTGCACTTCTTTGTCAAAATCATCCAACAAAGGCAGGATTACATGATTATATCCCTGAGCAATTGCATTTCCGGTACCTGTCCTAACGCATAGGGAATTATCAATCGCAAGATATTTCTCATAAGTATCCCTAGCCTTCAATTCCATCCAGTCTGCGAGTGTCGGACCTATATTGAAACTTATTTTATCGATATTCCCAAGCCGGACATTTGGTTTATAACATTCATCAAGAATCTTTTCGTTAAAATTAGAATAAGGCTGTGAACCATATTCTTGCGGTATCACTCCGGAAAAGGGATCTACTCGGGAAGGCTGGTAAAAATGCGTATGGACACAAAGAGGTATCCTCACAGCTACTTACCTGCAAGTTGACCGCATGCTCCGAAGATATCCTGTCCAGTACTATGTCTCACGGTAACACTTATCTCGTTTTTTAATAAAATATTCTTGAAATTACTCACCTTTGTGGACGGTACAAACTTAGGATCAAGATCAGGACTCGGATTGAAACCTATAAGGTTAACATGAGAAATAAGCATCTTCATAAGCTTAGACAAGTCTGTTGCATCTTTTTCCGAATCATTGATCCCTTCAAGCAATATATACTCAAAAGTGATCCGTCTTCCTGATTTCTTCTGGCAATATTCTGCTGTTTCCATTAGTTTCTTGATCGGGTATTTTTCATTAATCGGCATCAGAGAACTTCGGACATGGTTGCTTGTTGCGTTGAGCGATATGGCAATATTAACCCCGAGCTCAGAATCCGCAAGCTTTATAAGATTAGGGATCATACCTGCAGTTGAGACCGTTATCTTACGAGCGCCTATACCTATTGAATTAGGATCATTGATAATCCTGATACTCTGAATAACATTATCAATATTTATCAGCGGCTCGCCCATCCCCATAAACACGATATAATCAACATTTTTCCCTTCACGGAGAATAGCCAGGACTTGCTCCACGATCTCGTGCGATTTAAGGTTGCGCTTGAAGCCTTGGGCACCTGTCGCACAAAAAACACAGCCTTGAGCACACCCAACCTGCGAAGAAATACAAACGGTGCTATGGTCGATAGAAGGTATAAACACGCTTTCAACTAGAGACCCGTCTTCAAGCTTGAAAACATACTTCGTTGTTTTACTTTTTCCTGAAGTTTTTTTATCAGCGATCTCATGAGTGGATATATAGGCAACTTCTGACAACACTTCCCTATCCCGCTTGGATAGATTGGTCATTGCATTAAAATCAGTCACGTATTTTTTATATATCCACTGCCATATGATCTTTGCTTTATATTTTTCTATATCGTTTTCCAGAATAAACTCTTCGAGCTGTTTGGAATTTAATTTTTTTAAATCTTTTTTATCATCCACGTTTATCACCAATTATTTAGCCTTAGCTTTATCTTTAGCTTTACCTTTTTCAATTATTTTGACACTTTTCATTTTGTCGCCTATCTGAATTTTATCGACAATATCCATTCCCTTTGCAACTTGACCGAATACTGTGTATTGACCATCAAGATATGGTTGAGGCTCAAGGCAAATATAGAACTGGCTGCCGGCACTATCCGGATCCATACTTCTTGCCATTGCAACAGTACCTTTTAGATGCGGATTTTTGTTAAATTCTGCTTTGATCTGATATCCTGGACCACCGGTACCATTCCCCGACGGATCTCCACCTTGCGCTACGAACTTCGGAACGACACGGTGAAATGTCAGTCCGTCATAATAATTCTTTTCTGTAAGCTCAATGAAATTAGCAACGGTATTCGGTGCCTCTTTTGGAAAAAAATCGATGACGATTTCTCCGCCTTTTTCCATAGTGATAACTGCTTGTTGTTTTACCATTTTATCAATCCTCTCTTTCGTTATTTTGAAATCATTTGTTAATTCGGCATAAGCTATGCCTGTTATTACTGTTATTGCTGCAAGTACTAATCCGATATGTTTCTTCATAATAATATACCCCCTCTCAGTATTCATTGCTCATCCATTATACCAAATTGAAGAGTATTTTATAATACGTTAAGTTTTTTTACTCTTAATTTAAGGTTAAATGCATTAGATTTACATGAATATCTAAAGAATATAAAGAGAATAGATTATGCCCATTCATTAAAAAACAACCACAATTAATAGCCTCACAACAAAAAAACAAGATGTTTTTAAAGGAAAAACAGAAGATTTACATAGTTAAAGCTCGTTTCTCGTCGCATTTGATATTGTGGTATACTAATTTATATAGTGCTACTGAATGTTGCAGATAAGGGATTAGAATATGACAAAATTCATTATTACAAACAACAGAAGCTTGCAGCTCCAAATCAAAGAGCTCAATGAACTCAACATATTATTTGATGAAGTTATCTATATAAGCAACATGATCAGCTTGCCTGCAAAAATAATAGTTTACAGCCCATTACTCGTTATTCTTGTTCAGGAAAGTTTTGATACCCATTTAATTGAAACAATTAACACAATCAAAGCAGATATAAGGTTTCCGCAGTGTAACATTGTCTTGGTGACCGACAAGGTCATTTTTCCTGATATTAAGCACTACATAACAAAAACCCTGCCGATTTCCTATACATCAGCGCAACTTGTTCAAACCGTTTTAGATGTCATCACACATGACGTTGATCAGGAATCAGATTACGCAAAAGAACAAAAAGCACTGGCACCCAAAGACGCTGAAAAATTTAACAAAGCAATAATAAAAGTGATAGAGGAGAGAGAGGAACGATTAAAACTCGCACAAGAGAGTACGCTTACTGATAAGATCGAAAACGAAAAATCCGAGTTAAAGACCGCCTTTAATAATTATGAAGAAGAGTTATTTGCAGGAATCTCCGGAGCCGCTGAGATTAAAAATATTATGGACCGATATTATAACAACAAGCGCAACCAGGATGAAGACACACCTTTACAACCGCAATTGATCGTTCAGTTCTGGGCACTTTATAAACAAATAGCCTATCAAGCAATAAACTCTGCGTCACTTTCTCTGCAAAAAAGAATGTTCTTGCGTTACGGCATCATTGATATCAGGCTTGTTTCGGAACAACTGATAGAGTATATCTGCGAAAGCCCGTATTCCAATATATATAATGATCCGGTCTATTACTTTGATGAATGGCTGCCGGGCATCTATAAAGGTAAACGGGAAATAAGCCTTGTAGATGAAATTAAAACGAGATTAACCTCAAAGGAATATAAGAATATGAAAGGTGATCCGGCATTACGGCATGAACTGGACACTTTAAAATTCATGGCAAAAATCAGTGCCGGGAAAAGAGGACTTAAGTTACCAATATTGGATAGCGCAAGCATTGGGAACCATAAAGATGTTCTTTGCACAAGAACAAAAGTAGCCACGCATATCAAAAAAGTCGACGAAATCATTGATCCTACAATTTTTCAAAGAGCTACTTTAGATGGAATTAAACATGTCCCCCCTGTAGTTCTTATTACGCCGGGATATGGACTCCATTCCATGTGCTGGCAAATTTGCGACAAGAATGATCGCGACTATGGTCCCGCCCGCATTGTATGTCCCCTGGTAAGCCATAAAAGTATTGAGGTGTCTGTAATTGCCGGGCTAGCGTCATTCCGCTGGGAGTACGCCAAATTCGTCATGCCGTCTTCATGGGAAAAAGAAGGCCCTATAGCTGACTATTATAGAATCTATGGTAATCCTCGAAGCGACTTATTAGAATCTTATATCAGGGATTATTCTATCTGGGTAACAAAAGAATCTGAAAATCGTACAATCCTCTCCAAGGACCTTCGCCGCTATTTCTGGGTAAAAGCTCCCTTTGGAAAAGATATTGTCAGCAAAGTGAAAGACAACCTCTCCTTCCGCGACCTATACCTGAACCGGCTTAAACATCATTGCTTAATATAGCATGACTGCAACCTTTTTCTTCAGCGTTCTATTAGAATTAGTTTTAGCCTCTGACAACTTAAGAGGTTCAGAGTTGATAGTGAGTTCCTGTTTCATTCTGTAGGCTTTCCGTAGTCAGAACAGGAGACTAACCCTTTGTCCTTTTACTTTTCTATTTTCCAGGGCATGGTCTATCGTAAAAAAAGAAACTATCCTGCCTTAGATTTTTGAAAAAAATATTCTTCTCATAAACCCGAAAAAAAGTCTTGTTTTTCTTAGCGAATCTGATAATATACCGGCTACGAAAAGTGCAATTAATTGGTTTGATATACCATCTTTAGACTTTAACCGGGCAGTTCAATTCTACTCAGACATACTGGGGGGCCCCATCAAAGTCAGCGAATTTATGGGACAAAAACTTGGCTTTTTCCCAATGAGCCCGGACGGTGAAGTGGGTGGAGATTTAGTTCCACCATCACCAAATTATGTTCCGTCAAAAGATGGGACCCGTGTATATCTCAATTGAGAAGGAAAACTTGATGAAGTAGCAGCTCGCGTAGAGACAGCCGGAGGCAAAATAGTAGCACCAAAGTTCTCTATTGGAGAGGAAGGATTCATTGTTATAATCCAAGACACTGAAGGAAATACGGTAGGTCTTCACAGTCCCAAATAACAGGTCACTTGGCTCTGCCATGCATATCAATGGAACGAACCAAACCATTGATACCAGCATCCAGCCATCCCCCAACAAAATTTACCAATTGACTTACCAAAGCATAGGTATATTATCTCGATAATTATAGCCGGTTGCTGCTAATTCGAATAAGCAATTAGGTATAATAAAATGAAGGGAGCATACTAATGAACAACCAACTTTCAATCGACACGTTCATTGGCGGGGAAAACGCCTTTTTCATCACCTCAACAATTATTTCCGGAGCAAGGGACGCGGTCCTGATAGATGCCCAATTCACCAAAACCGATGCTCTCAAACTGGCTAAAAAGATCAAAGATTCCGGCAAAAATCTGACAACAGTATATGTCACGCATGGTCACCCTGACCATTACTGGGGCTTCACTGTGCTATCCGAACAATTCCCGGAAGCACAATTCATTACGGCACCTGAGGTCCTCGATGTCATTGAAGAAACCTTCGCTGCTAAAATCGCACAATGGAAGCCGGTATATGGCGAGGAAGTTCCTGACGTACCTATCGAACCGGTCGCCTACGATGATGATGCAATTGACCTAGAAGGAAACCAGCTAAGAATACTTCACGTCGGACAGGGAGACGTACGATCTTCAACGGTAGTCTGGATACCAGTGTTATCAGCAATTGCAGGAGGAGATATTGCCTATAACGGGACTCACGTGTGGCTGGCTGAGACTGACAACGAACAGCGCCTAAAATGGATAAATAACCTTGAGCACCTCGCAGATATGAATCCCAAAACTGTCATTGCCGGACACAAGCAACCAGGCAGCGACGACGAAGGAATCCATGTACTCCTAACAGAAACTCGCAATTATATAACAACTTTCAATTCAGCCATTCTTCAAAGTTCCAATGCCCGGGAACTAATCAAGATAATGACAGAGAAATACCCTGACCGCGCACTCCATATTATCTTGGAAATTGCAGCCAATAATGTATTCCCACCCGAATCAAAAGAAGCTAGAGCTGCCTAAGAAGTATAAGCCACAGACTAATCTTCCTCCTCAATTACAAATCAGGAGTCATTCCTCATAAAATTAATTAAGTTGTTTATCTGCAATTATTTACAAGTTACCTCGATAAATTAATTGTCCACAATATACAAAACTATACTATAAGGGAAAATTATGGAAACCAAAATAATTAATATCTCGGCAGCTGTAAATAGAGTAAAAACAAATAAGCAAATAATTGAATCTATTAAAAATAGAATAAAGTTTCTTATGCAGATGATCAACATTCCAATCCAATACACACAGGATATCAATTATTTGTTCCCTCAACCTTATAATAAGAGGGACAAAACAAGTATTGTAGAAGATATAAAAGATAGTACGGAAATAAAAAAAACCAGCACTATCTCACTCGTCGATTATGGTTCTGTTACTCATGACTCATTTTTCGAGTTAGTTACTTCAACTAGCCTTATGAGGCAATGGAAAGATAATTCTTATAAAGATTTAAGAAAGAAAATTGCTTATAAAACTCTATATATTTATCAAAATTGGATTCTAGAAAACAAAATCATAGGTTCACTGAGTTATGTTGGAGGAGGTAAAGTCGGACATATTAAATTAGATCCCGGCTCGGCGTTATTTTATGTCGTTAACTCTCATAGCAAAAAGATTATTTTAGTTGGGATTGGGTTACATAAAGACAAAAAAGACCCCTATTATTCTGCCAGTCAGAATAATAATATTTTTTCTATATATAAAGAAGAACATATCAGGGAAATGTATACTGACGCAACAGGGATTAAACAGCTACTAGGCACAGAACTCATTAAGGATTATACCCTAGACCAAGCTATAACCAGTTTCACGGAATCCTTCACCATCAACAAAAAAAAAACAAAGGTCAATACTTCAAAACTCGAAGATTCATTGAGCATAACAAAATCGTATTTAATGGCTTCCGCAAAACAAGCGACTCAAGAATTCACCGAAGTTTTCTGGGATGAATTTGATGACAATAGCCGATTAACTGAACTTAAGGATTATGTCGCTCAACTGATAAATCCCGAAATAGCTTCACTAGAAAATGAAACCATAGAAAACGAACTGCAAACTGAGATTAATGACTACATTTCCAAATTTTACCAAAATGTTCTTCAGGAAAAAAACAAGGATCGAATCAATGCTGATAATGTGGGTACAGTTATCGAATATCCGCAAGTCACCATCGATAAAAACCAGAAGCATACGCTGGAAATGGTAGAAAAAAGTATAACGGATGCCGTTAATATTTTGGTAGCTTGGGGAGTATTGAATCAGGATGGAAAAGAACAGGTAGAAGCCGGATTGAATCAATGGAAAATAGATTTTAGAACCCCCTATTATCTCACGGGAGAAGTAGAAACATTTAACACTGCATTACGTACTCTAAAGAATATCAGGGCTAATATTAATACCCTCGTAAGTTTGATAAACGACAGGAATAGTAAAATTATAGAAGATAGTTGTACTATGGGAAACACCATATTAGAAACAATAGAAGCTGAGATTCCTGTAGAATGGCAGAAAACTAATATAATTGACCAGTTGAGCAGCAAATTAAAACAAATTAAGAACCTGTCATTACAAAAAATTTATGAGAGTACTATATACGACCTTAAATCAATTCCGGAAAAAAATTTCTTCTACAGTTGTGTCAAATCACTGTTAGAGTATCTGGACGAATTATCACAAATAATAACTATTAAAAATTCATTCGATACTCTGAAAAGAAAAGGCGTTTTATACAACTTGGAAATCGGTTCAATTATGATCGCGCCAGTAAAACAGGAACATACCACGCTTGTCAATCTGATTGAGTCATTACAAAAAAACATAGATATTTACACGACCCTAATTAAGCACAAAGAGATAGATTATCTTAATGACGTAGCAAAAAAAATGAATATTCTAAATGATTCTATTCAGGGAATGCTACAAGATATGCAACACCGCTTTGAGACAACCTCTCAAGACTTAAGCGAAGCAGCATCGCTTGAATCCCCTCTCATTAAAAATTTTTTAAGAACTTTGATAAAATACAGAGGCAGTTTGTTGAAAGAGATTGACAAGACTAAATTCAACAAAGCTAGACTACCTCTTCGAAAACTATTAGACGAAATTAAAGTTTTAGGTGTCTTAAGTACTCAAGGACCAAATGGACTTAATAATACCCTAAGCGATTTCATTATTAAGATAACAGAACAGAGAAAACAACTGCACCAGATGTTAGAGCTAACGTATATCTGCGATGAAAATCATGAAAAAGTACGCGAAAACAGGATTAGAGGATTCAAGCACTTGATCGTCCAAAGTATGGGAGTCATAGATATATCATCTAAATCTTTTAAGTCACTTTTGTTAATTTCGACATTGGTCAATTCCAAAGAGTTTAAAAAACTAGGAAATATTGCCCAATACGTAGATGTTTCTGATTCTAAAAACCTAAATGAGGACCCTATAATTGATTTTAATATTCCTTATATTAAGCTGTTTCTCCCAAATATAAATGCGCACAACAAAATATATGAAATAAACGAATGGCTCAAAACCGTCGAAAAACAAGAGGTAGTTCCTGATCTGCAAAGCAGCTTCGAGGAGCTTATCGAGAAGCTTAAAAAAATGGACATAGAAAGTCAATCGTTAACAAAAAACTTTAAAATCAAAACGTTAGAAGAACTCACAAAAATAATCGATCAAACCCAGGAGAAACAAAACAAAGCTGCTGACAAACCAGATATATTATAATCAATAATTCAATAAAGAAGGGTCTCAATTATCAGCAGTTTTAAGAACTAGAAATTCTGATTATCCAGGTTAAATACAAATTGGTTTACTTGTTTTCTGATTGGTATTGTGTCAGCAACTCCAGTTTGGCTGCTCCGTGTTTTTGCGCAATACTCAAGACTTTTGCAACGATTCCGTAGTTGGTATTCCTATCGGCATTTACGATCACAGCTGCCTTATCAGCAAGCAAAACCTCAATCTGAGACTCAAAAGAAGCGAGACTTTGCTCTTTATCATTTAAGTATATTTTATTAGATTCGGTAATAACTATTTTTACGTTATCGCTCTGTGTTACGGGATTGCTTAATTGCGTCTTGGGTAGTTTTACTTTGATTGCTGACTGAATAAGGACCGGAGCTGTAACCATGAACGTAATTAATATAACCAGTACAATATCAGTAAATGGTATAATATTAATTTCTGACATCAGTTTTTTCGAATTATCTTGAAATTTAAGCATAAGTAATTATTCCGTTAGTAATTCAATGGCTTCAGAGCTAGCTATCTCGAGCTCTTTTAGAAAAAGTTGGATTTTATGGGTAAAGTAGTTAAAAGCAATTACCGCCGGTATCGCAACGAATAATCCTGCAGCTGTATTGATAAGGGCTTCTGCAATTCCGTTCGATACAAGATTAGAAGAATAAGCGTCAGTAAGGGATAATGAATGAAACGTTTTAATTATGCCTACAACAGTACCAAAAAGACCGATAAACGGGCTAATACTTCCTAGTGTCGCAAGGATGCTTAATCTCTTTTCAAGGTAGAGCGCTAACTTCGCACCATTTCTTTGCATCGCTTCTTCTATCACTATTTTTTGCTTATCTTTTCGTTCTATCGCTGACAAAAACAAGTTGCCTACAACTGACATATTCTCTTCACACATAGCTAACGCTTCGTCGTATTTGTGCTTTTTAAGTTTGAATATGAGTGGAGGAATGAACTTTTTTGTCTTGCTTTTCAGGTTAACCATAACTATGAACCGCTCCAGCATAACCGAAAAGGAAACAACTGAGCAGATTGATAATAGCAACAGAACATAGCCACCCTGTTGCAGGAACTCCATGATACTCATATTTTGAAACATATTCATCCCCTACTGAAAATTTATATAACGATTTATTTAATTATAACAGAGTCTATATAAGCTAACAATAAAGATAATCTCCCCCGAATCAAATCATCTAAAATCTAACCGAAGCCGATAGTAATCTATCAAATCAAAATCTGACCAAGATATGAGCAAAAGCGAATATAGGTTAGGCGAACTAAA